>CAZSUK010000488.1:0-6276 GCA_964609355.1 uncultured Acidobacteriaceae bacterium
CTGCGACGCGCCAAATTTGATCTGGGTGTTTCGCAGCGTCAAAGACGGAGTCAGAGGCGTCTGGTACTGGTCCTTACCTGCCATTGCGGAGCAACAACCACCCATCAAAGAGGCAAGATGGCCAAATTAATTAATTAAAAAATTTGGCCACCTTCATGAAACAAAGGACTTAGCTGCAAAAAGAAAGAGAGATGAAGGCATAACCGTGACAGGCGGAGTATTCGAGTGGCTCGTTCAACAAAACCATCGTGGTTACCTATCTGTCTTAACGGGTGCACTAAACGATTCAACGTGGGCCGCATACCACTCCGGATGCCCCATTGACCGCACACATTGAGCAAGCTGCTTGACAAATGCAGGGTCCGGTGCGGAATCAGGCAGATGTGGCACGGTGTAGCAGAGCGCCGGCAAAACGAACCCGTCTCGCGTCGTGGCAAGGACTGCTTCGGGGACGTATTTGATTCCGAAGTTCTTCTCCAACCCCGAGTATATGGTCGTAAGATCGTCATGCGTCACGGCCATCAGCGACCCAAAAACGACCGCTCGATCAGATCGAATGAGATTGGGTCGAGGACGGATAACAAGGTCGAATCCTGGCAGTTTCGCCGCGAATGCGTCAGTCACCGTTACTCCGAAGTCCTTCATCACTGCGGGATTCATGATCGTGCCGTAAAAAAATGTCCAAATTGCGGGTCTCGGTGTTGTCATTGGCTTCTCCAGTCAAGAAACACGGTTTGTTCAACCAGTGTCCTTTTTCGAGACTCTTTGCGTCCAACGATTTGTTTCGATACAAGTAATCGACAGGGGCGATTAACGGCGACGATCTGGAAACGCGCTAAGGGCTGTTGTCGTGAATCCAGCAGGAAAACCAGGAGGAAAACCGGGGGCGGGCAGGAAGTTCACCAATCATTCGCAGTCAAACGTGGTGGTTTGAGTCGCGATCGTGGACCGGCAGAATTGAGGTAAGGAAATCTACCATGTTTGTGGCCATGCGCGGGTCCCGGTTGGCCAGCGCCACCAGGACATACCCGCTTTGTGGCAAGATGTGCAGTTCCCCGTTGATTCCGGGTGCGCCACCGCCGTGCCCATATCCTCCATTCGGCAGTACGTAGAAGCCCATGCCATAATCCGGGCGCATGTCGCTCTTCCGCGTCGCCTCTCGTAACAGATCAGGGCTTAATAGCTTGCCGGATTGCAGAGCTGCTGCGAAAAGGAAAAGGTCGCGGACCGTGGAGTACCCCCCTCCAGCGGATGTTCCCGACCAGGGCATCCCATCCCTGTTGGGCGCGAGCCCATTCGGTCCGTGCGTGTAGCCGATCGCGCGGCCGTCGACATGATCGGACTCAGGACGCGAGTCGGTGTTCAGCATCCCCGCGGGCAAATAGATATGCTCCCGAACGTATTGCTGATACGGCTCGCCACTCACAAGCTCGATGATTCGCCCCAGGAGGATGAAACCGTAATTTGAGTACTCCATACGCGAGCCGGGCGCAAAGGCGGCTGGCCGGCTTCCAAATAGCTTGACGTAGTCCGCCAGCGTTCGCGTTTCCTGGCGACGCGCTTCATACTCTGGAGTAAAGATGTCTCCGGTGCCGCCCGTATGGTTGAGCAGTTCTCGAATCGTCACCCGCGAGGCGAGGTCCTGGTTCGGATAGTCGGGCCAATAGGTCGCAATCGGGCTATCCAGCGCGAGCTTTCCCTCTCCCAGGAGTTGAAGGATAGCCACCGCTGTGAACATCTTGTTGATGGAGCCAATGCAGAACTGCGTATCGGCCGTGTTCTTGAGATGCTTGGTTTCATCCGCTGTGCCCCAGGCCTGCTCAAACACGATTTTGCCGTTGTGTGCGACGAGGACGGCCCCTGCAAAGGCGTCCGGCCCATTCAGCGTTGCCACATGTTCTCGCACCCGGGCGGCAAGCTCGTCGTCGCTGGAAACCGGATTCTCCGCACCCTCTGGCGGCGGCGCCGGATGCCCCATCATGCCCGCGACAACAGGAGGATTGACTGACGCCAGATCCATCGTGGATTCGGAATAGACGCCGCGATTTTCCTTCATCAACGCCACTAGATGAGTGTCGGTGTCTTCCATGACCCGGTAAATGCTCATTCCTCCGGTCATGGTCCGCAGGCGCAGATCGCCTGCAACCCGGTCGTCGGCCCTATTTCCTCCAAACTTCTGCCAGAACGCAGCGATCCGGGCTGTGTCGCCCGAGTTGAAAGCGTCCAACCATTGTTTAAAGACCTGAAGAACAGGCGTTTCGGACGCAGGAGCGGCACTCGTAGTCAAAACCCCCGCAAGCAGCAAAAATACGAGAAGACTGGCGACACGCTGGCACATACTGCTGGTATAGAGCAACAGCTTGCTATTTGTGAAGTTGATAATTGTAATATGTAAAATTCATCCCATGAATATCAGAGGGATCGATCTTAACCTCCTGCTCGCCTTTGAAGCGCTGATCGACGAGCGGCATGTCGGTCGGGCCGCAAGACAGGTAGGGCTTAGTCAACCGGCCTTCAGCAACGCCATAGCACGGCTGCGAGCTCGTCTCGGAGACCCGCTGTTCGTGCGCACTGCGCAGGGCATGATGCCGACTCCCCGCGCCGACCAGCTCGCCGGACCCATACGATCCGCTCTTGCTCAGCTTCGGCAGACCTTCGAAGCGCCGCATTCCTTCGATCCTTCGGTAAGCGCGCACCGGTTTCGCATTGGGTTGAGCGATGACGTGGAACTGCGTCTGGTTCCTCTGTTTGCCCGTTCCATGCTTTCAGGCGATCTGCAAATGCAAACCCGCCGGCTCGATTGGTTGTTCACGGTGCCCGAGAGCGAGCTTCGCAACGGAACCCTTGACCTGGCAATCGGGTATTTTCCGGATGCGCGCTACCTCGCGCCAGGGATCGTCATGCAGTCGCTGTCGGAGGAGAACAACGTCGTAATCGCGCGGCGCGGTCACTCGATGTGGAAGGGCAAGCTTACGCTTCACCGCTTCACAGAGCTGGATCATGCCGCTGTCATTTATCGCAACCAGCTATGGGGGCTTATCGACAACGAGCTGGCCGCAAGAGGACTTCAGCGTCGCCTCAGACTGGCGCTACCGCATTGTCTCTCCGTGCTGCACGCCGTCGCATCGAGCAACCTGGTGGCGTGTCTCCAGGAATCGGTTGTTGAGAAATTCAGCAAGAGCCTCAACCTGACGTCCTGTCCCGAGCCGCTCGGATTGCCGCCCTTCGTCCTGCGGATGGCGTGGCATAACCAAAGGGACAACGACCCTGCGAATGTATGGCTTCGGGAACTCATCGCAAATGAGCTCGGCGTTAGGAAGATGAAACATCACAACAAACGCAAAGTGAAAAGCACCAAGACCATCGAATGAGATTTGAGGCGACACACAAGATGGTTTGGCGGCTGCACTAGCCGCAGCGCGTGGCATCCATCAGTCTGCCGTCCTCATGCTGTGAAGGTGGTAGCTGAGACCGACGGTATACATCATCTCGTCGATGCCGGGGTTGCTGGGCACCTGGCGGGCATTCGAGAAGTGGAAGTCGCCGGCGCCGACACGAATCTCCCAGGCGTGCGTGAGACGAAGCTCCGTGCCCACGCCCGTCTGAAGCGTAAAATTCAGATAGGTGCCATCGAGCGAGAGGGCCTTCTGCGTGTATCCGACAACGCCGCCCTTGACAGTGAAATAGGGCTTCAACACCTTGCCGTCGCGCCAGAGCATGCGGAGGCCGACCGGCGTGACCGCGAGACCGGGTACCGTAGTGAAGTGGTGGCTCAAAGGATCGCCGTATTCGTCCAAAACGGCGGGCTGACGCAGGAGGGTAAGTGGCAGGATCTCGCCAACGTAGTCCATGCGTGCACCGACGAGTTTGCCCCAGGTGTGTCTGTCGTACTCGATGCCGGCGACATGGAGGTAGCTCGACCAACTGCCTGCTTGGATGTCCCAGTGGCCGAAAGACGATCCGTATTCAAAGGCGATTTCAGATTCGGGCGGCGCCGGTGGTGTGGTCGATAGCTGTGTGACCGCGCTCGCGGGCGGAGCCAGACGGGGAGCCCATACGATGCCCGTGGAGAAACGCGCGAAGTTGCTTGGGAGGCCGGGAATTCTGTAGTAGGGGAAGTCGGAGGTGCTGTTGATTTTGAGAGCGAAATTAGTGTGCTCCACGCCGCCCTCGACGCGCAGGCTGAAGTGCCTTGCCAGAGGGGTGTCGACTCCGCCACCGGCGTAGACCGTGAAAGACGCAAGCGTCCCGGCGGCTCCGTTTGCGGCCCAATTCTTGTTCAGCCAGCCTTCGCCGAAGAGCATCTTGCCGAAGATGCTCTCGGGGCCAATGCGGTGGCTATATTGGCCGCCGGCGGTGGGGAAGTGCGCGTGCTGGGGCGATCCCAGGTTTGTGCCCTGGTAGTTGGTGTAATCGAGGACGAAGCGGAGATTATGCCATGCGGGGAAAGCGGCATTGACGCCCCAGCCGAGCAGCGGCTGTCGCGAGCCAGGGACTCCGTTGAAGGAGTTTGACAGCGCGCTAAAGCTGCCGGAAAGCTGATAGGGCGCATTTGCTGTTTGGGCCTCTCCGACCCACAGCGGCAAACACAGGATGAGCATAACCAGTGGTGTTCGCCTGGTGCGGTGGCCGGAGTCAGCTAAAAGTGAGCGGAAAGGCTGTGCGTCAACCAGGAGCTTCGGCAGACGTCCGGGGCTAAAGAGCATCTTTGAGAACTAAGCTTCCTGGCCGCACCGACCAAAATATGTAGTGACCTGGCCTGAAAATTTCACTGATGATCTCCGGTTCGGTATTCATCAATGTGCTTCGAGAACAAAATGCATGCTCCGACTCCGTCGAGGGCGGCAACGGCAAGTTTACCAAAACCGAAAAGCTCACTGTGAGAGCTCCTTGGCAAAACACTCACCATTACAAATGCTGGCACAGTTTGAGGAAGAGCCGTTCGATACAACTCCTGATCGCTACCTTCAATGCGAACATCTTTTTGTGGGGAGACAAGGGGCCACGATGTGTGCTGCACAAGCGCGGAAGGAGTGGAAGGTGGGGTTCACCATCGGCAATCCATCGCCGCCAAAGGGCAGTCGCGTCTGCCGGCGAGATAAGATTCGATCGGCAGCGTCGGTCGGCTCCCTGTCATTGGGCTTGCTCATCGCGGGCTCAACGCATCAAAACCGCTACTCCCTAGCCGAGCGGCTTCACTATCACGCCAGAGCCATGTAGGATGAGGTCAACTTCCGAATTGGTTGTTCTGGATCTTGAGCCTCGTTCTTGGATCATGGCATTCCTGGCTGCACCATCCCCAGCTACATATCGACGGGACCGCTCGAATAGGAGTAGAGCATGAAATCTCCTCTTCGCGTCTTTATGGGCCTGCTGCTCGGTGCTTTTCTGGGATACGTGTGTAAACGCAGTCCCTTCCCTCTACTGCATCATATCCCCACGCTGATTGAGCCTCTCGCGCGGCTCTTCATCAATGCGCTCCGCGTTTGCGTCCTTCCGCTCGTCACCACTAGTCTCATCGCTGGATGCGCCTCGACGAACTCTGCCAAACTCGGTCGTCTCGCAGGCCGATCGCTAACAATCATCCTCCTCTACCTTGTCGCGGCAGCTGTCTTTGCGGGGGGCGTCGCCTTTCCTTTCTTCCGCTATTTGTCAGACGTCATAGGCCACGGGTCCCTGGCCACCGCCACATTTCCTATCCCCTCCGCCGCGGCTCCCACATTCGGCTCCTTCCTCGAAGGCCTTCTCCCCGCCAACATCTTCAAGGCCGCTGAGGACGGTGCCCTGCTACCCCTGGTTCTTTTCTCCGTCGCACTGGGCATCGCCATTTCGCACATCTCAGACTCTGAGCGCGTTGCTCTGACCCGCTTCTTCCGGGCGTTGGCGGATGGCTTCACCATCCTCATGGGCGGCATTCTCAGAACGGCTCCGATAGGAGTCTTTTTTCTTTCAGTAGGCCTCGGTGCAAGCGTTGGAGTAGGTGGCGCGAGCTTTCTTATCGGTTATGTGGCCGCCATGTGCTTCATCAGCGGGGCCTTCATCCTGGCCATTCTCTGTCCCAGTATCGCGATCTTCAGCTCATTGAGTATTCCCGCATTTCTCCGGGCGAGCGCTCCCGCGCAGACGATTGCTTTTACTTCGCGCTCCTCGCTCGCCGCCCTGCCTGCTACGTACAAGGCGGCGCGCGACAGCCTTTGTCTTCCAGAGGACGTCTCCGCTTTTTTCTTCCCCTTCGCCGCATCGATCTTCCACGTGGGCGGCTGCATCGTGCAAATG
>CAZSUK010000489.1:0-4540 GCA_964609355.1 uncultured Acidobacteriaceae bacterium
GATGCGGAGCGTGATTGAATCCTCGGCTCCGCTGGAGGCAGAAAAGAAAGTGGCTTCACCGGCACGCAACGTTAAACGCAAACGGAAAAAAGTTGCTACGGATGGCCCGAAGGGCACGGCGTAAAAGCGCACGCTCCACGCCGTAGAAGAACCTTTTAACCCAACCACCAATGATCGGGTATCCCATCCTTCGCGCTCTTTGCGAAGGGTGGGGCACCCGATCATTGATGGCCAGGCCCAGCAAAACACCGGTCGCGCTGGATGTTCGCTAGGCTCCCGGATCGAGCACCACTTTCATCAGGTTGGGCTCGCCGGCGTGCAGCCGGGCAAACCATGCTGGACCATCACTCAAGGGCGCGACCGCGGTGATCAGGGGCTGTACCTTGATTTTCCCACTGGCCAGTAACTCCATCGCCTGGGGATATTCGCCCGAGGAGGCGCATGATCCCTGGAGACGTATCTGCCGTGAGACTACAACCTGTAACGGGATCTTGACCTCGGGGGAGATGTTGCCGATGAGAGTCACCGTTCCGCCCTTGCGAACACTCGCGATCGAGGCGGCAATCGTTTCTTCTCGGCCGACCGCTTCGAGCACCAGGTCCACGCCCCGGCCTTGCGTGCGGCGCAGGATCTCCTTCACCAGTTCGCCTCCGGAAAGCAGCAGCGTGTCATCGGCACCAATGCTCTTCGCCCTTTGCAGGCGCGTCTCATCTATGTCGGCTACCAGCACCTTGGCGGCTCCGCCAGCTTTTGCCGCCTGAAGAGTAAGTAAACCGATCATACCCGCCCCAATCACCAGCGCTGTCTCCCCACCCTTCATCTCGGAGATCCGCACCGCGTGCAGCGCGACCGACACTGCTTCCAACATCGCCGCATGCTGGAATTCAAGAGCGTCGGGAAGCTGATAAGCGATGCGCTGCGGTACCACGACGTACTCCGCAAAGGCGCCCGCACGACGATAGTCTCCGCAGGAAACTCCAATGACCTGCCGGTTGTTGCACAGGTTAATCTCTCCCTGACTACAGAACTCGCACTCTCCGCAATAAACGGTCGAGTCGAAGGTAACGCGATCGCCGGCCTTGAATTTGGTGACGCCGGCTCCAACTGCGGCTACCACGCCCGCTGCCTCATGGCCCATGACAATCGGGGGGATGCGCCTGCCGGAGGTACCGTCGTAACCATGTACATCACTGCCGCATATTCCACAGGCGGCAACACGCACCAGAATTTCCTCTACACCGGGAACGGGTGCGGGAAGATCGGCAATATCCAGCTGGTTGTACTGCGAGAGAAGGAGAGCTTTCATGTTGAAAGGGTACATGGTTGGTAGCCGCATCCTCAAGCCAGCGCATGTACCATTGTGTAACCGGTCCGCCGGCCCCTCATGAGCACACGCGGTCTTAAGCGCAGACTGGTGGAAGGATTCGGCGCCAATACTTTCAGCCGGCTCTCCACCACACTCACCCAGATCTTCTCTGTTCCGGTGTTTCTTAGTCACTGGGGAGTGCACTTGTACGGTGAGTGGATCCTGCTTAACACCATTCCCAGTTATCTCGGCCTCAGCGACGTAGGGTTCGGCAGCGTTGCCGGAAATGAGATGACCATGCTGGCGGCGGCACAGGATTTCGACCAGGCGCTGATCGTCTTTCAGAGTGTGTGGGTGCTCACTACAGTCATTACCAGCCTGTTGGGGTTGCTGCTGATAGCAACGGTATGGTTACTTCCGTTGGGCAGGTGGCTGCATATGCATGCCATCAGTGCCCCTGATGCCAGGTTGATCATATTGTTGTTGGGCCTGGCTGTTCTGCTGGGAATGCAAGAGACGTTATTTCAGGCAGCCTTTCGCTGTGTGGGCAAATATCCGCTGGGTACCATGGCCAAGAGCCTGGTGGTGCTGGCTGCCTTTCTGAGCACCATGATCGGCGTTTGGATGCACCTGTCTCCGGTCCCGGTCACTGCGTTGTATGTTGCGGTCAACGCGGTAGGCGTGCTGGCGTTGTGGATTCTGCTGCGGCGCGAAGTGCCCTGGATCCGTTTCGGCATTCGCCACGCACAATGGGCCGTCATTCGCCGCCTCACCGGACCAGCGCTTTCTTTCATGAGTTTCCCGCTGGTGAATGCCCTGAACCTGCAGGGAATTTTGGTAGTCATCGGCTATGTGATGGGTCCGATCGCAGTGGTCACTTTCAACACAGCGCGAACGATTTCTCGCAGCGCGGTGCAGGGGATGAACCTGATCAACAATTCCATCTGGCCGGAGATGTCTGCGGCGTTCGGCGTAGGAGCCATGGACATCGCCCGCATGCTCCACAGGCGTGCGTGCCAGATTTCGCTGTTTCTATGCCTGGGGATCACTCTTGCCGTGGCAATTTTCGGGGATTGGATCTGGAAGATCTGGACAGTAGGCCGAGTGCCGACTGATCCCGTGCTATTGAACCTCATGTTGTTGCAAATGGTGGTTTCAGCGTTCTGGTTCACCAGTTCGGTGGTACCGATGGCCATCAACCAGCACCAGCGGATGGCGAGGGCGATGCTGGCCGCCACTTGTCTGGCGCTCGCACTGGCGTGGCTGTTGATGCATGTGAGCTCGCTCGGGCTGCGTGGCGCGGTGATCGCGCTGGTCGCTGGGGACCTTTTCACTGCCTTCTTTGTATTGCGCGAGAGCCTGCGGCTGTTGGGCGACGACCTCGGCGACTTTACACGTAGCCTGCTCGACTTGTCACTCTTGCAGCAGCTCTGGAGGAGACCAAAGGTGCCTCTGGCTAACGAGGAGTAAGCTTAGCTACTTTACCTGGCGCTGCAGGAAATACGCGATATCGGTCCAGTCCCAACGGCGCGCTTCCCTCGCCAACCTGTCTAAGCATTCGACGAGTCCTCCCATGTCTGCCTGCGAAATAGTCTTTTCATCAACAAAAATCACGCCCGCGTGGTGACGCCCCGTCTCCGCCCAACTCTTGAGCAGGGGCGAAATTGTCCTGCGATCGTAAGTAACAAGGGTCAATTTCTGAATAAAGGCTTCCTGCAGGCAGACCGAATCTTCCTGTCCCAGAAATGCTCCATCTTCCCATTCGGGCATACTACGGACAACGATTTCGGGGTCACGGCGGCACAAACCCGCAGCCACCTTGGGGGAGATTTGCTCATCCAGAAGAAGCTTGAGCATTTGATCGCTGCTAAGACTTCGTTACGATGAACTCTGCAATTTGCGGT
Source organism: uncultured Acidobacteriaceae bacterium (assembly GCA_964609355.1). GTDB lineage: Bacteria > Acidobacteriota > Terriglobia > Terriglobales > Acidobacteriaceae > PALSA-350. The sequence goes on from CAZSUK010000489.1 coordinate 3,211, forward strand.
AACATGCGCTTCAACGCAGTAAAGTCCATTGCCCGATTTTCCTCGAGCGCCTGATTGATTTCGTCAGGATACGCCTCGGCGTAGTTAACGGCCGCCTGCACCTTCGCTTTTGCCCATTCCAGATGCTTCGCTACCGCCGCCAGGTCATCCTTGTAGCTCTGGAGCAAAAAAACTACTTCCCAAACAGCGAGACTGCTGCCCTGGATGCATGCTTGCCGGCCTACGGCTGAATCACGAAAATCTATGAAAGCGAACTCTGACCGTCGCAAGCCTTCTTCAACCAGCCGAGCGCTCGCATCGCTAGGAGTCCAGCCGTAGCGGTTCGCCATGCGTTTCAGGCGATCCCCGCTTGCCACAGGAAGACGCATGCTGATGACAGTCGAAGGAGCTGAGTTCATAGACATCCCCAGGGTAACTCTTGTAAGCATTGTAACCCTAAAAACGACGAAGGAGCGTATATGCATACGCTCCTTCTCTCGCTACTTCTCACTGTTTGGGAATTAGACTTTTTCGGCGGATTCAGGGACCACCGCTGCCGCAGCCTGGAAACCAATCTTGGAATGGGTTCCGTCGCAGAATGGCTTGTTGACGGATGCTCCGCAACGGCAGAGGGAAACGGCAGGTTTGCCAGTTAAATCGATCAATGTACCGTCGGTGTTGATCAGCTTGATTGGACCCTCTACGCGAAACGGTCCGTTCGGTCGCACCGTGATGGTTACTTCACCCTCAGCCATGAGCACTCCAGTTCAGAAAGTATGAGATCTAGTTGAGAGTCTAGCAGCCGTCGAGACTCGAGCAGTTTCGCAATTGGTGTAAACCGAAGCGACAGGCCTTGTCGTGGTTTTCTTTCAAGGAAAACCACTCCTCGCGATCGTTACCAGAAGACAGTAATTGCGAAACTGCTCTAGTCGCTGTCAAGGTTCTGGGTTGCTTTCGGTTCTTCGTTGGGGGGTTTTGGCTGCGGTTCCTGGATGTTTCCGGGCGTACCCGTGGTTGAGCTGGGAACAGGGCCTGCTACGTTGGAGCTTTTGCCGACCTTCTGGCCCTTCCAACCGGTGGAACTGACATTTTGCGCGGTGCTGCCGGTGTCGCAACCCAATACCATGCCGCAAGACAGAAGCAACAAGAGGACAGAGGCTCTGACCATGGTTTCTCCTTGAGAGCGATTTTATACGGGCATTGTGTGGAAAGAAGCGCAGGAAGGATTTTCAGAACCGGCCGCGTACATAGTGGGCCTGAATTCAGTCCGGGAAGCTGCAGGAAGAGGCAGCCGGGAGCCGCCTCTTCCTGCTTAAAGCTGACTACAGACTACAGAACCTGAACGTTCTCT
>CAZSUK010000490.1:0-5606 GCA_964609355.1 uncultured Acidobacteriaceae bacterium
CTTCTCGCGTACATTGCAGCCTAATTCGAACAGTGGCAGCGATCACGGCTGGGGCAGCCATCACATCGTGGTCGGAGGAGCCGTGCGGGGAGCCAAACTTTACGGTACCTATCCCACACTCGCACTCGGCGGCCCCGACGATTCCGGCGCCAACGGCCGATGGATTCCTACTTCCGCCAGCGTACAGTACGCTTCTACCCTGGCCAGTTGGTTTGGTGTCGGAACATCCCAGCTCAGTTCGATCTTTCCCAACATCGGCGCCTTCAGCTCTGCAAACCTGGGATTTGTCTAAGTAAACACCCTCGCCGAGAGCTCATGTTTCAGGCCGGACTTATTTCTTGCTGTGTCGCTTCGGCGAATTTCTCCAGCAGCGCGATCAACTCTGAGGCTTTGATCGGCTTGGCGATATAGCTATCCATTCCAGCAGCAATGCAGCGCTCCCGGTCTCCCGGCATTGCGTGGGCGGTCATGGCGATAATCGGCAGGTGGTTGCCAGTTTCTCGTTCGTGACCCCGGATGGCGGCGGTGGCCTCGAAGCCGTCCATCCCTGGCATTTGCACGTCCATCAACACCACATCGAAGCTGGCCCGGTCAAGCGCTGCCAGTGCCTGGCGCCCGTCGGCGGCGACGGTCACCTGGTATCCATGCTTCTCCAGCACTCGCATCGCGATCTTCTGGTTGACGGCATTATCCTCTCCCAACAACACGCGTAATTTCCTGTGAGTTTTCGCCGCGGCCAGCGGCAACGGGACAGCCGGCGAAACAGCTTCTATCACTTGAATGGCTTCACCGAAGCTGCCGGTAAAGTGGAATTGGCTGCCGTGCCCGAGGGCGCTCTCCACCCAAATCTTGCCACCCATCAACGCCACTAGTTGCGAAGAGATGCTCAGACCCAGCCCGGTGCCGCCAAACTTGCGTGCGGTCGAGCCATCGGCCTGGGAGAAAGCTTCGAAAATGAGCTTCTGCTTTTCCTCGGCAATGCCCACCCCGGTATCTGTTACCACGAAGTGCAACTGGAAGCTACCTGGGGTTTGGGAATCCAGCGAAATCGTTAAACCCACCTGGCCTCGAGCGGTGAACTTGATGGCGTTGCCGACCAGATTGATGATGATCTGTCGCAAGCGGTTCAGGTCGCCAACCACACGCTCGGGTACATCGGGAAGGATCTCGCAGGTTAGTTCCAGGCCATTCTGTCTAGCGCGCACAGCCAACATCCTGGTGCTCTCAGCCATGCACTCCGGCAAGTTGAATTCGATCGATTCCAATTCGAGCCTACCCGCTTCGATCTTGGAAAAGTCGAGGATGTCGTTGATGATGCTAAGGAGAGAATCGGCAGACGACTTTACCAGCCCCGCATATTCCCGCTGTTCAGCATTGAGCTCGGTGTCCAGAAGTAGGTCGGTGACCCCTAGCACGCCGTTCATTGGGGTGCGGATTTCGTGGCTCATGTTGGCCAGGAATTCGCTCTTGGCATGGCTGGCTTTCTCGGCCTCTGTCCGGAGCTTGGCTGCTTCCTCAAGTTGCTGCCGGATGGTAAAAGTTTGCTCTTGGACTCGCCTGCGCAACACAAAACTCCAGGCCAGCACCACCACGGTGAATACAACTCCCACTCCTACCGTGGCAATGGCGTGAGCCGGACTCCACCAGGAAGGACTCTTGATGACCATAAGGTCGGCAGGCGAGCGCAGCAGGATGCGAAAGGATTCCGGAACGGAAAAGCCGTCGGTGGCTGCTTGAAACTTGTCGCCGTAGCCTTTTACGGAACAAATTCCCATTATTTTGAAGGTGGTTCCTTCTTTCCAAGGCGACAGTTGCACTCTGAATTGTGCAGGCAGGACGACGGAGTAAACATAGTTTCCAGACGACAACACGATGGTTGGATCGTTCGCCGCGCGGTCCGCGCCCAGCAGTCGGCCGTGCAATTCCACTAGTTCAGCGTCATGACTGCCTTGCAGCGCCTGCTCGGCGGTGACCGCCACGGGCGCGATAAGCCGTTGTGCGCCGGAGGCCCGATAGACGGCGCGGTTCAGAGTTGGGGTAAATGCGCCGGTTGCAGGAAAGCCAATCACATCCGCCCGTTCTCCCGGGTTCAGGGTGGTAGTTTGGTCGGTCTGAGCACAGAGACCGTGCAGCCCGTCCTGCAGGCAGAGTAATCTTGCCGGCCAGGCCAAGGTGACTGTTCCCTGGATGTGGACGCGGTGACGTGAATCGGAAGCGGGGGTGAATCGCAACAGGGTGCCGATCGGAGAGACCGGCAAAGCGAACGGGTGGGCTGGTGCGGGTTCCACAATGGTTACAACGGAGCGGTCCGGGAATAACATGTGTGCGCCAGTGACCTGGCGCTGGTGATTGAACAGCGGAGCCGCATTGGCACGCAGCTTTATTTTGGCGTCGACCAGACTGTCGTAGTCGTCGCCCACTCCTTTCACCGTGGTGGCGGTGACGATGCCGTCGCTCAAAGCCAACTCCAACTGGATGTTCTGGCCCATGGTCGAGACCGCACGCACCACCCCCTCCACTTCCACCCATTGACCGTCGTAGACACCAGACAGCATCTGGGTCAGGCTGACCGCCGGCGCGACGGAAGGCAAATGAGACTTGCGGATGAGTCGTACCTCGCTGGCAATCACGATGGGAGCGAAATCCCCCGCTGCACTTACGCCTATAACTTCGACCAGGTCGCCCGCTTTGAATGGAATTGCAGGCGGCGACGACATTGCGACATAAATGCCTCCGGAGGAGTCGTTGACAAAGAGCGTTACCCGGCGGGTATCAAGGTGGGGATCGTAGTATGTGACTACGCTGTACAGATGTATCGGATAACTACGCGCTGATTCCTGGGTGGTGAGACTGTGCGCATCGTGCGCTTTGGTGAGGGTAAGCAAGGGTGGCCGCCCGGCTTGCGATTGCTGAGCGGTGGAATCACCCGGGTCCAGCAGCAGGGCGAGCACCACGGAAATCAGAACGAGATAGCCGTTTCGGCGCAGAACCTTTACCCCAACTATCTATCGGCATTTTCCCGCCGGAAGTCGAGGGTTTGGTTATACCCAAAGAGCTGCTGATCCGCCGACCCATTCCAGGTTCCGGTTGTGATCGACGCCCATCATGATGCCCCGTCCCATGCGGAGCAGAGGCAGTACGGGCGTTATCTCTCCGTTCTCTGGCCAAACGTACATAATGCGGATTTCAGCTTGAGTCATGCCGAAAGGGGTTTCAATGACCGGCTCGAAACGCATACGCTCCTGCAGCATGTAGTGGTGACGCTGCTCTGCCGGAATGGCATTTACATCGGCCTGCGTGGGATGGAACTTGATCCCCAGGCCGGCAAAGGAATAAAGCGGCTTCAATACGAAGTTCTCGTTATCGGCAGGAACTGTGCTGTTCTGGTCAAGCAGCCACGTTCTGGGTACACACTTATGCTTGAGGTAGGGGATTGAGAACTTGCTGAGGCGGTAGTACCAGTTCGGGTGTCCTGCCCATTCCACGTCGAGCGGCTCAGTCAGATCGAAAGGCAGTTGAATGTCTTTGCGCTCCAGCTCGTCCACAATGCAGCGGTTGTAGATGCGATGCACGGGAATTTCGCGTCCGTCTTGTTCGTAGAACAGGCGGTCCCCGCGTTTTTTCAGATTGAGGATGTCGACGACGGCGATTCCGAGATCGCGCTGCGCAATCAAAAAATCGCAAAGCGTTTTCTGCTTCTCCGGATGTATCTCAAGCAGGATTACATTCTCAGGGTCGTGCCCGGCGACGATTAGCTCCCGCATCTGTTGCTGGTAGCTGTGCTGGTCGTAGCCTCCGAGGTAGATGCCCAGGCTGGATGAGAGTCCATACGATGCAACGTACTGCCTGGCCAACATCGGCTGATAAGCGTAGAGAGAGGGGAAGGCTTGCAGTTCGACTAACTTGGGCTCCAGCTCTCCCCGCGCATTGCGCACCAGGCCGAAGTCGACCTGCAGGAACATGGGCCTCGGCGATTCGTTAGAAACGTTGTAGCGCGAAGGGATGGTGGCGTCGGAGGCCCGATGATATTCGGGATTGTTCACCAGCTGAAGCACCAGATCACGGCCGTACTCCGCCATCAGGTCAACCAGCGTTTTCGGAAAGAAGCATGGTGTCTCAGAAACACGAAAGGCAATGGGCGTGCCGGCGTGCGCTTCTAAGTCCAGGAGGAACTGCTGGTAGGTCTCGGGGCGAAAGTCACGGTTGAAGGCCTCGCGCAGAGCGGGGATCATCGTTAGCCCTCTATCAGGAAGTGGCCCTTCTCCATGATCTGCCGCCCGTCCACCCAGATATCGAACTTGCGCCCAACTACGTCGATGTGGGTCCCGGAATACCACTTTGCGCCCGTGTGCTCCCCGTATGGGTTGCCAAAGGCGATGTGAATGCCGGGGAATTTCTCGTCCTGCAGGATTTGGCCGATTACGTCGGTCAATTCAATATTGGTGCCGATGGCGAACTCGCCTACACGATCGCTGTTTTCGTCAGTATGGGTGTACGACCAGAAATCCTGTTCCAGTGCTTTGTTCTCGCTGAAAACTTCGGTGATTCGATTGTTCCGCATGCGGATGGTCAATGGCTGGTGCTCGAGGTCTCCGTATTTGTCGCAGAGATAGTCACCGACGACACCGTCCACTACGTACACTCCGTTCACCTCTCCTGGAGAGGTAAAGATTTCGCCCCCGGGCAGATTTCCCCATTTGTCGCGGCTGATGATGCCGCTGGTCTTGAGCCACCGATACTCCGGGTTCAACACGCCGGTGAAGTTGCTGCCGGCGGCGGTTTTGCCGGTAATCTCTTTTGCGCTGCTGACAATTTCCAACACTCTGCTGCTCAGGGCGTCCACGTGGTTGAAGTCGGCGCGCATGCCTTCGAGCATGATCTGGCGGTTGATGTTGACCATGTGGGCATGGCGCATGCGCCGGCGGTTGACGATGGCGGTCATTTCCATGCGCGACTTCAGCTCATTGGTCTGCACCCGCACAGCGAAGATGCTTACGTCGCTGCTCTCCATATCTTCCGCGATTTCGCGCGGCAAACCAGCCAGCGGGCGGGGGGCCAGATCTTCGAGCACGAAGGCTTTGAACGAGCAGCCTACCTTGATGAGTTCCTGAGCAATGCTGGCGGCAATCTCGCGGCAGGTGTTGTCAGTGATCAGCGTGACTTTCTCCGCAGGCTGGATGCGCAGGCAGGTGTTGACAGCGTTGTAGGCGCCGGGTGAAAACAGGGGATCGAAGTCGATCCTGGTAATGTCAGTCAAAACAGGTTGGGCCAAGCAACTTCCTCTCTTTGTCTCATCGGCACTACCCCTGCAAGGCCGCCGCTTCCTGCATCACGCCTACTCGAGTTTCTGCCACGATGTAGTCCACTACTTTCTTCAGGTCGCCTGTTTGCTCGTATACCTTGAGCTGCCGGTCTGCGCCGGTTCCCATCCTGAGCATCTCGTGGATATAGGCTATGTCACGTTCGCAGCCCAACTCCTTCGCTGCATCGGAGATGAGGTCTATATATTCGATCATCAGGTCACGCATCGGCACCTCTTCTTCTCTGCCGAAGTCGATCAGTTTGCCATCGATGCCATAGCGGGCGGCGCGAAATTTGTTTTCCAT
>CAZSUK010000491.1:0-6810 GCA_964609355.1 uncultured Acidobacteriaceae bacterium
ATTCCGTGTGATTGAAAACGTTGAAGAACTCGAAGCGTAGTTCCAGGCTCGGGCCCTCCGCTTTGAATGGGATGTTTTTGAACAGAGACCAATTAAAGTTGAAGAGGCCCGGCTGCACTACCACGTCTTTGCCTGCATTGCCGAAGCCCGAGTTTGGGCCGCCTGCCCAGGGCGCGGTTGGATTTGCAAAAGAGTTGGTGCTGAACCATGCAAGCCGCTTCTTAGGGTACGAAACGGGAGCAACCAGATCGGGACGATTCGTCGTGCCGCCGCCCAACCCAACTGTGTCCACGGAGCCGGTATAGGTGATGGGCGCCGGTGTTCCCGACTGTGCTACGGTAACGCCTGAGAACTGCCAGCCACCCAGGGCCGTCCGAGCCCACAAGTTCGTGCTGTGATCGAAACCTGGAATGTTGTAGATGTAATTGATGTTGAGGATGTGACGCCGGTCGAAGCCTCCCGAGCCATAGTCGTATGCCGGGTTGAACGGATTGGAAAGCCCGTTGAGATCGTTCGTGACCTCGTCGAGCTCGTGGGAGTATGTATAGGCCACCTGGGTGGTAAGCCCATGCTTGTTGTCCATACGCAGACCAATTTGCAGGGAATTGTAGCTGAAATGCGTCTCGTTCTCTTCTTGCGTAATGCCGGCATAGCCGGGGAATATGCGGTACAGATTTGCATTCAAACTACCGTTGGAAACCCCCTGGCGCAGGTCGTAAGGATTTGCCGCGTTGTTTGGATCCGTCAAAGGCAAGGTATTGATGTTCCGGTCATCGTTCTGAGCCCAGCCTACAGAACCTGCGTACTGCACCACCGCAACCACTGACGGGGCAAGCTGCCGTTGCACGCCAAAGCTAAAAGTTGCCGTGCCAGGAGGCGTGTATTTGAATTGCAGATTCGTTAGGGCTGAGGGAAAGGTTTGAGCCGTGGTAGCTCCAGTCAGCGCACTGGTGTTCGGGTTGGAGAAGTAGACGTTGTTTGCGGTCGGTATGTAAGCAAACGGCGGATTCAGAGCGGCGTTATATACGTCGTTTCCCTGAACACGCTCAAAGAACATGCCAAAGCCTCCGCGGACCACCGTCTTTCCATCCCCGGTGGCATCGTAGGCGAACCCGATTCTGGGCTGCCAGGTGTTGTATTGGTTCTTCACGTTGCCGCGCGGGAAGCCGTTTACACCCGCTAACTGGATACCGTTCAAATAGAAGTTTGTGCCGTTGAAAGGTGTGAGCTGATGGGGATCAAGTGTGCCGGCCACCGTAACCGGATTGCCGAGCCCAGCGTTATAGTCCGCCGGAACGAAATTGGCAAACTGGTTATAGCGCTCAAAGGCATGGGGCATGCCGTCAAAGCGTATACCCAGATTGAGCGTCAACCTGGGTTGGACGTGCCAGTTGTCGAGCAAGTAGAAGCCATAATTGTTGTTGACCCAGTGCTTGCCATAAAGATAGTTGAGCTGCTCGAAGGTAGCTGCATCGCCAAGCAGGAAGTTCACATACGAGTCCTTTGAGAAAGAGCTCGCATTAAAAATAGCAGTTCCCTGGGTGTTGTATTGCAGTTGCTGGTTCTTGTAGTCGTGCAGCCAGCTAAACCCGACTTTGAACTGGTGCAGTCCTCTGGTGTAGGACAGATCGTCTCTATACTCGAATCCTTCGTAGCCGTTCTTCCAGGGGTAGTAGCTGGAGCTCCAGTTGGTGTTCAGCGGAGTTCCCTGCAGGTCAATTTCCGGCAGTCGGCTGCCCACGTTGTTGGCGACAGGGAAGAAGCTGGTGGCCGTCCATCCACTGGGCTGGACGAACGTTCCTCCAGGACCTTGAACCGGGGTGAGGGTGATCTTGTTGCCGCTGTAAAGCACGGCAGTTTCGTTCAGCAAGTTGGGAGAAATGGTTTGGGTCAGCTTGATGACCGAGGACCACGCCGGATTTTGCATGGCCGTGCCTACGGTCGGATACGTGCTGTCACCCCATAGCGGAGGGAAGAAATTCACGGTTACAGGCTCATGGAGCAAATGGCCCATTAGTTGAAGTTTGCTGTTGATGGCGTGATCAATGCGAACCACGTCTTCGCGAACGTTCGTCGGCTGGGGGATAGACGAGATGTATTGGTTGGTGCCAAGGTTAGGGTGCGGGAAGGTGCCCGCATTCAGTTCCAGGACTGCGTTCTGATCGATCAGGTTTGCGGGAATTATGTTGCCCGGGAAAGGTAGACCAGCGGTCAGACCGTCGGCCTTATAGATCAGGAGTTTGTTTGGATCCGTGGTGTTAGGAACAATTGGGGCCGAATTGCCTGTGGGCACGTTGTACGCCAAGGCTGCTCCCAATGTCGGGAAGTTATTGGCTTGGATCGTATTCACTGTGGTGGGCGAGCTTCCCTGGATCAACCTGCGCCACTCTTCATTCACAAAGAAAAAAGTTCTCTTGCGAGAGTTGTTGTAGATGTGAGGAATGAAGAGCGGCCCACCGATGTTTCCGCCGGGTTCGTTCAACCGGAACTCGGGCCGCGGTTGCCCCGCCAACTTGGTGAAGTAGTTGTTGGCGTCATAATCTTCATTGCGGTTGAAATAGTAGAGTGACCCGTGGAAATCATGGGTCCCGGACTTGATCACCATGAGGATGGTTCCGCCGGAGCCTATTCCATAGTCGGGCGAGTAGTTGCTGTCGAGCGTCTGGAACTCAGCCAGAGCATCGATCGAGGGCAGGGAGCTGAAGCAGCCACCGCAGCCGCGATCGTTTAATTCTCCTCCGTCCAGCATGTAGAGGTTGTGCGTGCTGCGAGTTCCGTTGAAACTTATTCCGTTGGCAGAGGTCAGACCCGCCACGCCGCTGAATGCGGGCAAGGTGTTGGAGACACCAAGCCCCAGGGCGGCAAGCGCGGTTACATTGCGGCCATTCGTAGCTAACTGAGTGACTTGCTGGCCGGTGATCAGGGTGCTGAGTTCACTGGTCTCGGACTGCACCTGGAGCGCGTTCGCCTGCACTGTGACCGTTTGGGCTGCATTGCCGACCGTGAGGGTTACGTCCTCCTTCAGAGTCTGGGCCGTGTTGACGGAGATGTTGGTAGTGCTGAATTTCTCAAATCCCGGCGCGCTGGCCTCGAGGTTGAAGCGGCCTACGCCCACATTGTTGAAGGTGTAGATGCCATTGCTGTTCGACGTACCCTGCCGCTCCTGGCCGGTGGCCACATTGGTGAGAGTGATGGCGGCATTGGGAACAACTGCTCCCGTAGGGTCAGACACTGTTCCAGTAATGGTTGCATTTTCCTGGGCCCAGGCAAGGGGCGCGAGAAGGACTACCGCAGTGAATGCGGCAGCCAGCAAGAATTGAAAACGACGCATCGTAGTCCTCCTAAAATCGTGCACTTACCGCTTGGAAATTCCGGGCCGCAGCTAACGATCGTTGCGGGTTGATTTCTCCCAGAAAACGTTTTCTTGTGGTGGAAAATAAACCGCTGGTGTTTCCTCCAGCTTTAACTGTGTCGCTAGTTTTTATTGAGTGCCGGTGGTTGCACAGTAATCTCGCACAAGCACCACCGACCGGCGTAAATTTTCCCGCATCGTGTATATCTCACCGAATGAAAGGCTGTCAACCAGCCATTTTTAAGCGGGTCTGCATTTAAACACTTTGCAGGCGATCCGGCGACAGCAGGGATCGCGGCAGTGGCACGTTTGCTTCACCAGCTCGGTTTTGAGGATGTTGCAAACGTTTCCGCCAGATCGCGCAACCTATTGAATTATCAGGGTTGCCGGGCTTAGGACTCTTCCCTCGTTCGGGCTTCGATGCCCGCCACCACCGGGGCGGATTTGGCCTTCCCTCCGCGCTTGCCAAGGTGGAGCATGGTGCCCCTGGGATAGCCGGTAGATTCGCGGACGACCAGATGAGTGGGTATCTTATAGTTACGTTTTGGCTCCCCACCTTCTTCCACATGCGCGCGCAGCGCGGTCACAGCCGCTCGCGCCAATTCGAAACAGGACATTTGAATCGTGGTAAGCGGCGGAATGGTGACCTGTGCAATGTGGATGTCATCGAAGCCGATCACCGACAGATCGTCGGGCACCCTCAACCCCGCGCGGTAAAGGGTGTGGAGTACGCCAATCGCGGTCATATCGTTCGAGCACATCACCGCAGTGGGTCTTTGCCGGGCTTTCAGCAGGCGATCCATGGCTTCGATGCCGCCCTCCATGGTGTGATCCCCTTCCACAATCCACTCCGGATCGGCGTCGATGCCGCACTCCTCAAGCGATCTTAAGAAGGCTGCCAGGCGCGACTGCGCGGAATGCAGGCCCTTAGGACCGCTGATAAACGCAATGTCCCGATGCCCGAGCGCAGCCAGGTGCTGTACTCCCTGCCGGATGCCGTGGTGGTAATCCACTCGCAGCAGGCTGATGCCCGGCCTGTCTGGACCCTCGTCGACGAATACTAACGGGACCTTGCGCTCGGCGAACTGCTCCAGCAGCGGTTTCTCAACGCCGAAGGTCATCACGGCTACGCCCTCCGCCCGGCGCTCCAGCATGCGGCGTATGCACAAGGACATGCGCCGGGGATCGTAGTTGGTCGAGCTGATGAGAATCTCGTAGCCGTGCTCCACGGCAATGTCTTCGAACCCCTGTATCAGTTCCGGGAAGAAAGGGTTGGTGATTTCGGAAACCATCAGCCCCAGCAGGCGGCTGCGCCCCGAGACCAGCGAACGCGCCTGGGTATTGGGGAAATAATTAAGCTTCTCGATGACTTCCCATACTCGTTTGGCGGTCTTGGGGTTCACCGTCGATACGCGGTTAATCGTCCGCGATACCGTAGCGATGGATACATTAGCCAACCGTGCTACGGAGCGGATGTCCATTTTGGCAGGCGTTTCTGCCGCCGGCGGCTTTGTTTTCTTCCTCACTTGTTTCGCCTTTTTCTTATCCGCTTGCATTTCGTTACAGCATATCCCAGCGCGTCTCACGATCGGGAGAACCGCAAATATCATTATCATGGTCTAAGTGGTGGAGACGTTTCATGGCAGAGGAACATAGTTACCAGCGTTTCGATCTAAATCAAGTTGCCCGGACTTTTCCGGATACCGCAGACACGCTGTTGCTTGATACATACCTGACGGACGAAGAAGCCGCGAGCGCGCGCGTGTTCCGGGTGTATCGGGAGACTCCAGCGCATTACCACGCCGGTTCCGACGAATATCTTTATGTTTTGTCGGGAAGAGGAACGTTTTGGATGGGAGATTCCTCGAATGGAGCAGAGTTTGGCCCCGGCGACTTACTTTTCTTCAAGCGCCGCGTTGTTCATGCTTTGCCCAGGATGATCGAGGGGCCGGTGGTCTTTCTTGCGATTGATACGCCGAGACGCGACCCTAAAGACATTATCTTTGTGAATCCTGAAGACGGCACTCCGGAGACGTTTGTTCGTAAGCGGTAAAGGCAGGGTTGTTTGGTTGTCCGCGACGGTCAAACAACGCCGAGAATCCATCCCTCGATCTCGGCTATTTTGCGCGTCTCGTCTTCTAATTCAAGATCGGTAAAGGCGAGGAGGGTGCCATTCATGTCCGCAGCGCGCAGCCAGGTGGCGATGGAGTAGGCGTCGTGCTGGTGTTGGTCACGGTCCTCGCGGGGGAATTTCTTGCTCCACAGCGCGGGATAGACTTCCACCACCGCCGACCGTCCAGCCGGGATCTGCCAGCCGTCGAAAGGCCAGAAGTGAACGCGTGGGCCAAGGCTGTTTCGAAGATAGCGGAGCCATGGCAATCCGCTATGGGTTGATTTGGCCACTGAGCCGTGCACGTCGAAATGAAAAACAGACTTCGCGCGCCCGGCGCGTACCTCGGTTAACCGCCGCCAGGTGGACTTGCCCCAGCGCGCAGCTCCATGGCCACAGGAACCTTCGCGGACCGACTCCACATAAAGATACTGTTCGTCAGTGGGCCAGTGACGCTGGAAGTCGTCAAGGAACGCTGTCCAGTTGAGCGGAAGATGATGTTGTTCAAAGTAGCGGAGGGGAAAGGAAAATGCGTGATCGATACCGATCAGCGTGGGTGTGTCTTCAGCGAGAAGCTCTGCCAGCCCGTGTGCCAGTCCACGACGGGTCCAGTATTTCCGCGGACTGACCGGCGGCGGGACCTCGCACGGCGGGGAGGTTCGATCCGCAAGATACATACGCAGCCCAGGAAGGCTTGTTTCCGCCGTCTGGGCACCGGAGTAGTCAATGCCAACATACCGGCCGAATCCCGGGGCGACACGCATATCAGACTTTTCTTCAATTTTTATCGCGCCCATTCCGTTCGGCCGAGGGATGCTCACGATAGACATCCTAAATTGTTGCAAGAACCTCAGAGATAGAACGGCCGGAAGTAAGACTTGACAGGTGTAGTATCAACAACGGAATGGCGATTCAGGACAGAATTTTCGGCAAACCGCTGGCGACGAGTGAAGAGCGCGCCGAACAGATTGGCGTAGGAGCCGGCATCCCCATCTTCGGGCTGGATGCGCTCACCAGCGCGGCGTATGGCCCCGAAGCCGCGCTCGCCCTGCTGATCCCTTTAGGAATACTCGGCACGCAGTACCTTCTCCCCATCATCACCGCTATTTTGATCCTGCTGGTGATCGTCTTTTTTAGCTACCGGCAGACCATCGCTGCGTATCCCAGCGGCGGCGGCAGCTACACCGTGGCGACCGAGAACCTTGGCGAACGAGCCGGGCTGTTGGCCGCGGCTGCGTTGATGATCGATTACATCCTCACCGCAGCGGTAGGAATCTCGGCCGGTGTGACGGCGATGACCTCTGCGTTGCCGAGGTTTCAACCCCACACGCTGGCCCTGTGCCTGTTT
>CAZSUK010000492.1:0-8081 GCA_964609355.1 uncultured Acidobacteriaceae bacterium
CGTTTCCAGCATCACGAACCGCAATTCACCCGTCGCCTGGTCGATCTGCTGCACCAGGCTCTTGTCCACCATCGACGATATGCCGTCAAGCAGGTCTAGATCGAGATCGCCCTTGGTGTCGCACACAGCTTCCGCGCTCTCCAGGCTGCATCCGCCTACGAACATCGATAGTCTTCTGAAAAGCTTTTGCTCCGGGGTGCTCAGAAGATCGTAGCTCCAGTCGATTGCGGCGCGAAGGGTCTGCTGACGCTGCGGCAGGTCACGTGAGCCGCCAGTCAATAGCTGCAAGCGGCTCGCCAGGCGAGCGAGCAGGGAAGACGGGGAAAGAACTTTGACCCGGGCGGCAGCGAGTTCGATCGCGAGAGGCAGCCCATCCAATCGGGCGCAAATCTCAATGACAGCGGGCGCGTTTTCCCGCGTAAGGTCGAAATCCGGCTTGACTGCGATGGCGCGCTGCACGAACAGCGCGACCGCAGGGTACTGCGATAGAGCCTCGACCGAGGATATGGATCGGACATCCGGGAGCATAAGCGGCGGCACGGGGAATTCATGTTCTCCGTACACGCGCAGCGCTTCGCGGCTCGTCACCATTATTTTGAGATGGGAGCTGATGGCGAGCAGATCCGCTACGGTTGGAGCCGCCTGAATCAGGTGTTCGAAATTGTCCAGGATCAGGAGCATCGAGGCGCGCAAAGAATCTTGTAAATTGTGCTTAAGTACTTCCAGCGGCGACTGCGCTCCCCCTTCCCGGATCCCCAACGTCTGAACTATCACGGATGCAATCAAGCCCGGATCGCTGAGCGAGGCGAGCGGAACAAAATAAGTGCCACCGGGAAAGCGCTCAGCCAGGCCGGTCGCGACCTGCACCGTGAGACGCGTCTTGCCGATCCCGCCCGGACCCGTGACCGTGACCATGCGCACATCCGGTCGCAACAGGAGTTCTTTGGCCGCAGCTACTTCTTTCTCCCGCCCCACAAAGCCGGTTCGCTGCACGGGAAGGTTGGTCCGGCGGCTTTCCAACTGCTCTGCTGGCCTCTCTGAGAGGCAGTCCTGGATAGCTGCAGGGTCCTGACCGAGGGAAGAAAGGTAGCATTGGTGGCTTGGCCGGAACGGCTGAATATTAGTAACAGTCGCGGGGCCGTTTTCCGTCTGCCCTTTGAGTCCCCTCAACTCCGAGCAAAGATCGGCCGCACTCTGAAAGCGCTTTTCGAGGTCTTTTTCCAGCGCCCTGGCGATGATTGCATCCAGAGCGGCGGGTGAGGAAGGGCTCACGTTGCTGGCAGCGGCCGGCTGTTCGTTCAAGATCGCATTCATGATCAGCACAGAATTCTTGCCTGCGAAGGGCCGTTGGTTCGTTGCCATTTCGTAAAGCACAATACCGAAGGAAAACAAGTCGCTACGCGCGTCAAGCTCTTCTCCGCGCACCTGCTCCGGAGACATATAAGAAGCTGTACCCAGGATATCGCCGTCGAGAGTGAGCGATTCCTCCCCGGACTGGTCGTCAGCAGCTTCGGGGGTGCACACCTTGGCCAATCCGAAATCCAGGATCTTTAGCCGCGAATGGCCAACGACGAAAATGTTTCCGGGATTTATATCCCGGTGAATGATCCCCTTGGCATGCGCTGCTGCCATGGCATCGGATGCCTGAATCGCGAAATCTAAAAGCTCGCCGGTGGAGATTGACCTTTCCCGAATTCGCTCCTTCAAGCTCTCCCCATCCAGCAACTCCATGACGATCACCGGCCGATGATCATGTTCTTCCACTTCGTAAATGGTGCAGATGTTGGGGTGATTCAAGGAGGAGGCGAGGCGTGCCTCGCGCTCAAACCGCTGCAGCGCTTTCTGGTCGCGTACCCGCTCTTCCGGCAGGAATTTCAAAGCCACCCGGCGTCCCAGGCGGATATCCTCCGCTTCGTATACCACTCCCATTCCGCCGGCACCCAGCTCCGACAGGAGCCGATAGTGGGAGATCTGCTTCCCGATCATGTTGTCCTTGCCGGCCGCAGCCTGCGGTGGAACGGCAACTTCGGCAGAAGCAGGGTGAGCCTCGACAACAGGAGCGATGAACCGGTATCCGCGGCTGGTGATTGTCTGCAAAAAGCGCGGGTGAAGCGGATCATCTTTCAGCACCAGCCGGATCTTGCGGACGGCAGCGTTGATGCTGTTGTCTGTATCCAGGAAGACATCCTTGCCCCAGATTCTCTCGACGATTTGATCGCGGGTGACCAGCTCGCCTCTCTTCTCGACTAAGAGCAGCAGCAGCTCCATAGGAATGCGTTCAAGCTTGAGAACCCGGCCGGCGCGGCGCAGTTCGTACGAACGCAAGTCTAGTTCGAAGTTCTCCCCTAGGCGGAGCTGGCTGGAAACTTTGGCTGGATCGGACCGCATAGGAGCGCCCCAAAAGCAGCACAATTCTACACTGACTGCGCGATTCTTCCGTAACCACTGTACTTACAGCAAGTTACGAATTCATTTGGCTTAAGACATTCTTCAGGCGTTCGCCATTGTCAGTCAAGACCAGCTGCGGCAGTATGAGCCACGTGAGCAAGCGATCCATCACAGGCAGCAAATGTTCACACAAACCGATTTACAAGGAGAACCTATGACGACCTCCCTTATGACCGTGCTCCACAAATCAACCTTGTGCATCCTGCGTTTGGGGTTACTCAGCAGTTTTGCCGCGGCCGGCCCGCTACTCGCAGCAGATACGGGGGGAGACGACTCGGCACAAGCCGCCCCGTCCAGCCTGGTGCAGATCGTTCGCCAAGCTACCGAGCGATTCGTCGACGTAAACGCGGCCACCGCTGCCGGATACGCGCCGGCCTTTGGATGCGTTACCGGGCCGGATATGGGCGCCATGGGCGTGCACTACATCAATAGCGCCCTAGTCAGCGGCGGCCAACTCAATGCCCAAGACCCGCAAGCACTGATCTACGAGCCGGTGGGCAAAGCGATGAAGTTGGTAGGGGTGGAGTTCATCGCGATTGCCGACCCCTGGTTGACGGCGCACCAGCAGGCTCCGCCGATCCTCGAGGGTCAACTGCTGCAATATATAGGCGCACCTAACCGATACGGCTTGCCCGGGTTGTTTGAGCTGCACGTCTGGGCATGGCGCGATAATCCACACGGTGCGTACGTAGACTGGAACACGCACGTGACCTGCGAAAAAGAATAGTAAGTCAGAGGGCCGGCTCGTAATCGGGCTTCTTTCTGAGCTGACCCCAAACCGCATGGAAACAAATTTGGAATATTGGCCCCTTTCCGGCAGCGGGGATAGATCCGCATCTGTCCCCTTAAGAGAACAAACGAACCTATATGACAGCCGTTAGCGGAGGTTGAATCGACCGGGTCACATCTGCTTTGCCGAAGGTGGATGTGCAACGCGGACGGAATTGGCGATCGACCTGATTGAGCGAGGACAGCAAGCCGGCCATAGAATTTGCGAGGGGCATTCCCATCGACTTAGTACCCCTTCTTGCGCCTTTACTTCTTATCGACGCTATCATCGATGGCCGTTCAAACGACGCTTACGCTGCAGTGGGCCTCTTAACGGATGCAAGACTCATCGAGGGACATCGCATTCGCGGCGATTTCAAACTAATCAGAACAAGGAGGAAATATGAAATTTAACGCGAGTATTGAAGCTGAGAAGACCGAAGGCATGGGCAAGATGCAGCTATATAAGCCTCAAGTAGAAAACAGCAAACCGATAAAAGTCTTGCTTCCGGGCAGCGAACGTAAACCTTTTGGCGAAAGAATTGGCCCATATCCTACCGACCAGAAAATGATGGTCTCTGTAATTCTCAAACCGTTGAGTCCTCTTCCGGTCGCATCATCGCCCAGCGCTCACCCCGTCTCGCGGGAGGATTTTGCAGCGCGGCATGCCGCCGATCCAGCAGCTATCGAGAAACTTCTTGATTTTGCGCTCCATCAGGGCCTCAGGATTACAGAGGTTTCGCTAACCCGGCGCACGGTAAGACTCGAGGGAATGGTCGCCGATTTCATGAAAGCCTTTGATGTGTCTCTCGAAGAATGCGCGCACGAAGGACGTCATTATCGTTGCCGGAGTGGAGGCATCATGATACCCGCGGATCTGGCCGACTCGATCTTGGCTGTACTTGGACTGGATAATCGACCTCAAGTTCGGCCGTATTGCCGCACCCCCAAACGCAATAAAGTGATCGCCGCGAATGCGAAGGTTGCTGGGTACACAGGCGTCCAGGTAGGTCAACTCTATGACTTTCCGTTAGAGGAGTTCGATGGATCTGGCCAGACCATCGGCATTCTGGAATTCGGCGGGGGCTTTCGATCTCAACAGGTCAGCGATTACTTTCAAACGATTGGAGCCAAATTGCCATTGATAACATGGGTATCGGTCGATGGGGGTCAAAACGACCCCGTAACCAATCCCATCAATAGCCCTACCGGCCCGCCGCATCCACCTATCGAAAACCTCGACACCGAAGATGGTTCCTTCGTTGATGATCTGGAAGTGTGCCTCGACATTGAGATTGCCGGAGCCGTCGCGCCTGGAGCCAAGATCGTGGTTTATTTCGCGCCGCTTGAAACGGACGAGGAGTACGTAAACGCTCTCACCAGTGCGATCGACGACGTCATCAACTCACCATCCGTGATTTCTATTAGTTGGGGTAACCCCGAACCTGCGTCAACACAGCAATATACGAGTGCATTCAATCAGGCTGCGATTGACGCGGCAATGCTCGGTATCACTATCTGTGTGGCATCGGGCGATACTGGCTCGAGCGATTCGGTCGACGACGGCCAAAGTCATGTCGATTTCCCCGCATCAAGTCCGAATGTCCTGGCCTGCGGTGGCACTACCCTACACAGTGTGGGAGAAGAAATAACGAGCGAGATAGTTTGGAACGATTCCAGTGGGGCAACTGGCGGCGGCTTCAGCTCTCTCTTCCCTATACCTGCCTATCAATCTGCTGCTGGTATTCAGTCGCCCACGGGCGGACGGGGCATTCCTGACGTAGCTGGGAACGCCGGTGCGGCTTCAGCCTACATGATTGGGGTTGATGGTGGAATGGAGCCAGCAAATGGCACGAGCGCAGTAGCACCTCTCTGGAGCGGTCTGGTGGCTTTAATGAATCAGGCACTTGGCAAACGCCTGGGCTTCTTCAATTCAAGTCTCTACGCACTCCCGGCGCGTCTTGCTGGATTCCGAGACATCACAAGCGGATCGAACGGCAACTACTCAGCGGGGCCTGGCTGGGACCCGACGACAGGCCTGGGCTCCCCCTCTGGGCGTGGCCTCCTCGCAGCTCTGTCCAACGGCACCCTGGTCATCGTGCCGAATGTATTTGGAGAAGTTGGTAAAGAAGCAGAAATCGAAATGAACCACGCGGGACTGTCAGCGATTTTTTCCGGCGACATCCGTGAGACTTCCACCGTATTTACGCAAACGCCGCCCGCAGGAAATGTAGCGGCCAAAGGCAGCGTAGTCTCCCTATTTCTCATCGCGAGGGAGACTGACTAGTCCAAATCTCCAGAACTGGCCGTCCAGCGCTCGCGTCTGGCTTGGCGGGAAAGCCCTCACGGTGTGTTCGTTGACTGGAACAAGCACCTGACCTGCGAACAAGAATAGCTACGTCAGACGCTGGACCTTGGTCGGATCGAGATAAATCGGCGGTACTTTTCGTTGCGAGTGGATCTCTGGTGAGAAAGGAGGTACTCATGAGACGCGCGATGATTGCAATTCTCTGGATTCTTGTCGTTATCAGCGCGCCGTCCTATGGCCATGCACAGGAGTTCACACCAGCAATTCGACCAGGTGAGCATCGTCTCCCGTTCGAGGCCCGCGATGACCTGATTTACATCCGCGCAGTCGTTAACGGCAGCCGCACGACACTGCTTGTAGACACAGGGGCCGTTTTCACCATATTTACGGAAAAAGCGGTTCCGACCCTCAGGGCGGACTCGACCGTGACCATCAACATGGCCAAAGGAAGTGTCCTGGCCTCACGACTCCCGGTTGGATTGGCATTGGGAGACTCCGACACTCCAGAAAAACATTGCGCATTTCGTTTGAATGCGGTGGTGGGCAATTTCAAGTTCCTCAATGCGGAGGGTGTTGTAGGACTAGACATTCTCAGGCTGTTTAAGTCAGTAACTTTCGATTTCAAGAACTCAGTCATCATTCTGCAAGACCGCTGAACAAAACATAGAGATGGGGCTATTGAGACCGCATCGACTGAATTACAGGCGCTACCAAAACCGTCAATGTCGAAGTCCACTCTCCCGGAAGCTTTGTTGCGTTGACCACTGATCGTATACAGGCTACTCAAAGTTCCGTGTTCGATGTTTCCGAACCTATCCGCGTGGAGATCAGCATGGATAGGTTGTATCGCGTCCGGGATCTGACCGACTACATCCGCAAACCGTGGACATCCGGCTGTAGCAATTTCGACCACATTTCATGGAGGCTCCGATGCGGTTGAATCTTCCTCTGGCAACCATTTTGTATGCCGTGTGCCTGGCTTTCCCAACGCTGACCTTCGCTCAAACTATCATTAAACTGACCACGGACAGCTGGGGATACTTGATCGTCCCGGTCTCCATCAACGGATCCGGCCCCTACCCATTCCTTCTTGACACCGGCTCCAACAGTACCTTAGTCCGGAACGAGCTTCTGGACACTTTAGGGATTTCCTCCAAAAAGTTGATCTCTGCAAATGTGACAGCTGGAGTCACCTATCTCCGTCAGACAGTGGCGGAATGCGTAACCGTCGCAGGCCTGAGTATCAATGGCCTTGAAATTGAAGGTATCGAAGCTGACCAGATCAGCAGACTGGGAGTTTCCATTCAGGGTGTTCTGGGTGAGGACTTCCTCAAGCATTTCGATATCCTTATCGATAATCACGCGAAGACTCTAACGATGGATCACAGTTCCAATCTGGCCCACTCGCTGACAGGCGATCATCTGCCGCTTTCATTTTCCGGCATGCGCAGCGGTCACTCCACCGTAGACAGGCTGGTGCTCGGTCTAAAGCTGCCGCCTTCTCAATCAACCACGCATTTGCTCATCGACAGCGGAACCAATTACGCGACAGTCTTTCCGTCGAAGCCTATGCCCCACAGAGGTGGAGCGATACCCGGCGGCACCTTCCACACTTTCATTGGCAATAGTCGGTGCCGTATCGATTTCGTAACGCTAAAATTTGGCACGAACGCGTTTCCTGACTTGAGGCTCGCTTCCTGTGAAGGCCTCCACGCGACAAGGTTGATGTGGATGGCACGCTGCCCACCAATATCTTCGACCGGTTGTTCATCAGCCATGTGAGCGGTTATGCGATTGCCAACCCTCGGTTCCTCAAGCCTTCCGCGAGAGGAGTTTCGAGACAGAGGAAGTAACCGACATCGTCTGCGCTGCGGATTTGCATGGATTTGCGCGGCCAGGGCAGCTAACAACGACACGCTCCACATCGCCCATCAAGACATGCAGGTTGATGGGCGCACAGATGCCTTACTGCCACCTGGGGAGTGAACCCAGGCGACCCTCCACCGGACAGCCGGCCACACGCAAGTGGGCAGGGTAACGCCTGCTAAAAGATGAACTTCAACGCAAACTGCACCTGGCGCGGAGACTCCGCCTCAAGGATATGGTTGAACGTCGGCGAACTGATGTCACTGTCGGGCAGCCGGAAATTCGTGCGGTTCAACACGTCAAACAACTCCGCCCGGAACTGCAACTGTGTCGATTCTGTCACCTTGAAATTCTTAAGCGCTGCGAAGTCCCAGTCGGCATAAGCAGGGCCGAGATTTACGTTGCGGCCTTCGGTGCCGAATTGGCCGGCGTTGGCTGTGGGATCAAGCCGCTGGAAAGCGCTCGCGTTGAGCCAAGCGCCCACCGAGCGTGGCCCGTTGTTCGGTTTGCCGATGAGATTGGGCCGCTGCGCGGAGAATCCTGTGATCTCCGGCGCGCTGCCTTGTGCCGCAACGTCGTTTGAGTCGAAGACGGTGAACGGCGTGCCGCTCATCAGTGTGGCAATGCCATTCAACTGCCATCCACCCAGTGCCCACTGGTACCAGTTCTGCCCCTGCGTCCAGAACGGAAG
>CAZSUK010000493.1:0-3203 GCA_964609355.1 uncultured Acidobacteriaceae bacterium
CCCGCAGCAGATGGCAGATACCTACAGTTTCCACTACGTTGGGTAGGTTGAACGAGTGACGGCCAACTGCAACTCCTTGCAAAGCGGAAAACTCGTCTCCAACGGCTCGTTGTATTTTCTCTAACTACGAACGTTCGCAACAAATCGGGGAATGTGCTCTTCGTTCAAAGACAACCCGAATCTGTTGAAAAAGATCGATTCGCGCACAGTTGGGACACGGCTTCTTTACAGGACCGAGGCGCCTGCTTTTTGGTGCACACTCACAAAAAAATCGTACCCGAGTTTTCGCTTAGCCCGTATTTCCGCCTTGACGGACTCGAATCGGACCCAAGCGTGTGGCTTGACGGAAACCGAAGGGATAGCTATCATATGATATATATCGTCTGGAGAGTCGCGTGGAATATGACTAGATCGACCAAAAAACACCGCAGTCAATCAGGGAAGGCGGCATCTCGGCCCGCTGTCGCGGAGGCGAAGGTCTTCATGACGGGACGCAGCCAGGCGGTGAGGCTTCCGAAGGAGTATCGCGTCACCGGTGACAGCGTCTATGTGAAGCGGCTCGGCAATTCCATCGTACTCATCCCCAAGACATCCGATCGCTGGGCAGGATTGTTCGCGGCCCTCGACGAGTTCCCTCGCGATTTTGTTCTGGAGCGTCGGCAGGACCAAACATTACGTGCCGACCTCGATAAACTTTTCGATAAGGCCACGGAATAAGTTCCGTGTACCTGCTCGACGCCACGGTGTGGATCGATCTGCTGCGCGCCAATTCCCCCTCGATCCGCCGACAGCTTTCTGCGCGTAGCAAGAGTGTCATCGGTCTTTCGATCATTACGGCGTGCGAGCTGCAGTATGGCTTCGAACGCCACGCAGCCCAGCATCCGCACCTACGAGCGAAGGAACAACATCTGCTTTCTGTCATCCTGGCACCCTTCGACGTGTTCCCGATAGACAATGCAGTGGTCGAGATCTACGGGAGGGTCCGCACGGTTCTCGAAAGTTCAGGCACGATGATTGGCGCGTTGGATACCTTCATTGCTGCACAGGCTCTGAGCTTGGGGGCCACCTTGGTCACAAGCAACACAAAGGAGTTCGTGCGAGTGCCGGGACTGCAGGTCGAAGATTGGAGATGACTCTGTCCAGCGGACTCAAGGTCCAGCGGAAGCAGAAAACCTCAGTCAACCAACTAGTTGAGTCCGCAGGAAGTTAGTTGGTGGACGTGACCGGGATCGAACCGGTGACCCCTGCTTGCAAAGCTAGGGCAATCTCAATCTAAGTCGTCGCTTTGGTTGCGCTTATCACCCTCGGGCCTACTTAGATTGCTCCAACGCTGCTCCAAACCATAACAAGCAGTTCACCTAAGCATTACCGCGCTCGTTCGTACTCTTTAGATTCAGATAGCAAGTGGCAGGCGTACCGCGCTTGCTTGGCGACGGAGCTCCGGCTTTGCAATCGCGTTCCGTCATTTTAAGCGCTCCATCCTTTGGTGTCGGTATTTAATCTTTTCAACAATTTCGGGGAATCTGCTCCTCGCTCAAAGTAACCCCCGAGACTGCAATTACATAGGGCTATGGAACAGTAAAAGACCAGGTTTTTCATGAATTCCTTCGCCTAGCGGTACATGCTCACCAGGCAGGGACTTCAGAAATGCTTGATTCAACAACCCGCCTTATCCAGTCGCCTGTTAGCGGGACAATTTTCTTTCTCGCTACGTGGGAAAAACACAGTTGCGTTTCGCGGGGAGTTGCATATGGCCGATTATCTGTGGTCGCGGGCTAGGCTGCAAAGTGTTCAAATGCGAGCGAGTGCACCAACAGGTTGCGAACCGTGCCTGGAAATTTGTCCGAGTATTTGACTAGTTTCTGTTTGTCGACTGACCCGAAAGCAATCTCATCGAGGTGAGGAGTCAGACCTGACTGCAGCGAAAGATAGATCCAGTCGAGCAAGGCCTTCTCGGGTTCGGCGACACGATACTTTGAATAGCGCGTCTGTTTCTCGACGAAGCCCCAGAAGAGCCGCTTTGAAATCGCCCGGAAAGTGACCGAGAACTCCGGCGTCCGATATTCCTTGGGCTTCCCAATCGTTACGCAGGTCAGAGCGACCGGACTCTGCGTACTCAATCCCCACTGGCTGAGCGCTGATTCGAGTGAGACGTACGAGTCTGGTTTCAGTACGCTGACAAAATCGGCTGCGGACGAGTCTCGCACCAATTTGTTCATGTAGATTCCGCTCGTAATTCGACGGACGAGCCCCCGATCGTTCAATCTCGATAGCGCCTTCCACACCGACTTGGCAGGCAGCTTGTATTTTGCAGCGATCTCGTCCAAGAGAATCACGTCCGTCAGGCGCGCTTCGCTCGCGAGGACCTTGGCCCAATCCAGTGGTTTCGTCCTTTGATTCTTCATAGCCACTCCTTGTATAAGCCTCTCAACGCCTGCCGAAGCGGCTCAAACGCGGCAGCTTCGAACGCCGAGTAGATCTCCGGCGGCAGTATGGGTTGGAGTTCCAAACGGCAGAGATTACCGTCCACCCGGCGAATTCGATCCGAAATCGTCTCGGTATCCAGCTCATTGGCGAGTACCGTATCTTGCAAATGCGCCTGGAGAATCGTACTGAGCTCGGCGCCAATCTGATTTAGCAGGTGAATGTCGTAAGCATCGCGCGCTTTCACGACCCGCCGCAGAAGAAACGCCTCCGCTTTTTGAAGAAGCAGGAGCTCCTTGCTCGCCGACCTGATCACCGCTGAAAGCCCGGCGTCTTCTTCGATGGGATGATCCTGAATCTCGCTTTCGATTGGGGAACCAAAACTCGTCAGATCAACCCGAAATAGCCGTTGCCCGGTGCCTGCAGTTACGGAAATCTTGCCGTCCTGACCGTTGGCACCCAGTATTGCAAACCGAAGATCACCTAGCCCCATGATGTTCGCCATGGGGGAAAGGTCGCGCTGCAACGACAAAACGATCTGCTCAGGTGACGGCGAGGGGACGGCACGATGTAACAAATCAAGGTCTGCCGAATGCCTTACGCTGTCGTGATACAACACCATCGATGCGCCACCAAATAGGACAAAAGCCTCAGGAAAATCCTTGAAAATTGTGAAGGCCGCATGCTCCATGAGGACGTTGATTTCGGCCCGCTCTCGCGTGAATCCCCTGTCTTCGTATTTGGCAATCCGACGGGCAATGTCCATCCTGGCTCTCCGA
>CAZSUK010000494.1:0-2956 GCA_964609355.1 uncultured Acidobacteriaceae bacterium
CCCACCCCAAGCCGATGCGGATGCTGAGGTTTCCAGTCTGGGCGCTTTTATCCAACGCGCCAGGATCCTCGGTTACGTAGAGTCCGGGGATGCCGAGGGCTCCGCCGGCGCGGGTAACCGTCATGAGCGAATTCAAGACTGTCGCAGGAATTTCCGTTTTAGCGTCATTGCCGTGACCCCGTGCTTCGAACCCCACGCAATCGACAGCGCAGTCGACTTCGGGGGCCTTGAGGATCTGGGCAATCTGATCGCCGACGGAGGCCTGCTTGGAGACGTCGACCGTTTCGCAGCCGAAACTCCTGGCTTGGGCAAGCCGCTCCGGAACCAGGTCGCCCACGATCACGACCGCCGCGCCCAGCAATTGACAAGCGGCTGCACACGCGAGTCCGACCGGTCCGGCACCGGCAACATAAACCGTGGCGCCAGGACCAACGCCCGCAGTAACGGCGCCATGATAGCCGGTAGGGAGAATGTCAGATAAGCAAGTCAGGTCACGGATCTTTGCCATCGCTTGCGCTTTGTCAGGAAATTTCAGCAGGTTGAAGTCCGCGTAGGGGACCATGACATAGTCAGCCTGCCCGCCCACCCAGCCGCCCATGTCGACGTAGCCGTAGGCTGCGCCTGGCCGTGCTGGATTCACATTCAAGCAAATGCCGGTGGCGCGTTCCTTACAGTTCCGGCAACGACCGCAGGCAATGTTAAAGGGCACAGAAACCAGGTCCCCGACCTTGATGAACTCCACGTCGCGACCGGCCTCGATCACTTCACCGGTGATCTCGTGCCCCAGGATGAGTCCTTTCGGTGCAGTGGTACGGCCCCGGACCATGTGCTGGTCGCTGCCGCAAATGTTGGTGGAAACAATCTTGAGAATGACGCCGTGTTCGCATTTGCGATTTCCGAGCGCTAATTTCGGGAAGTCGATGCTGTGAATCTCAACGACTCCGGGGCCCATATAAGCTACTCCGCGGTTGCTTGCCATACGTTCCATCTCCCTAGGTTTATGATGCATCGCACCGGTTGATGACACTTACAAAGCTTTTCGACGCCCGAGTTCCTGCGTAGCGCTGGCCAACGGGAAAAAGTCTGCAGGAACGTTGTACGTTGGCTGCGGCTGCCAATGTATCAGGTTGATGGCTACGACGTCCTTTCTGCTGCGTGTTTTTCGGTGCAATTAACCGCGTAGCGGACGGGGACGGAGGCTGGTAGACTTGCGCCAAACTATCCTCTTGCAATCGTTGCCAGCCCGGGGCGCATGACAGTCACGCAGGGAACACAGTTCGGTCCGTACAGGATACTGGAGCAGATCGGCTCCGGCGGGATGGGCGACGTGTACCGGGCGCAAGATACGCGGCTGGGCCGCGAGGTTGCGATCAAGCTGATCTCGGAGCGCTACCTGGCGGAGGCGTTTGGCAGCGGTAGCCCAACGCCCGGTGCCGGCGGCGGCACACCAGCTACCCCCGGTACCCTGTCGCACCGACGGTTTTTGCGCGAGGCGCAAGCGGCCAGCGTGCTGAACCACGCAAATATCTGCACCATTTATGACATTGGGGAGCAGGGGGGCCGGCCCTACCTGGTGATGGAGCTGCTGCTGGGGAAGACGCTCAAGGAGGCGCTGCGGCAGCAAGCTCTTTCTGCGGACGACGTGATCAGCTTATCGCGGCAGGTGGCGAGCGCGCTGGCGGCGGCGCATGCCCACGGCGTCGTGCACAGGGATATCAAGCCGGCGAACATCTTTGTGGTGGGGCCGGAGGGCAAGCGGCAGATCAAGATCCTGGATTTCGGATTGGCCAAGCAGGAGGGCGCCGGCGATGCGCAGGATTCCGGCGAAGCCACGGCGACCTTTGCCGGCCAGGCCACCTCCGCCGGAAGCACCCTCGGCGGCCGCAATGGCGACCTTACCTCGCCGGGCTCGACCCTGGGCACCGTCGCCTATATGTCACCCGAGCAGGCGGAAGGCCAGACGCTCGACGCACGTACCGACCTTTTCTCGCTCGGCGCCGTGATCTACGAGATGGCCACCGGTAAGGCCCCCTTTGCCGGGGGAAGCACGGCCGCCATTTTTGCCGCGCTGCTCACCAAAGAACCTCCGCCCGTCAGCACCGTTCGCGAGCAGGAGGGCCGGCGGCCACTGCCGGAGGGGTTTGACGCCATCGTCACCAGGCTGCTGGCCAAAGACCGGTCGCAACGATACCAGAAGGCCACGGAGGTCGAGCGCGATCTCGACGAGCTCGACGCTACTGCTTTGGGCAGCGGTACGCATGCTGCTGCCGGCGGTAGTCATGCGGCGCCTGATGGCGCCTTCGGCGCGGCCTGGAAACCTCCTGCGGCAGAAGACTTGCGGCCAATGAAGAGGTCGCGCGGCGGCAGCGGAAAGCTGGCAGCGGCGGGGGTGATCGTGCTGCTGCTGGGGGGAGCTGGCTTCGCCTGGTGGCAGCACAAGAGCGCTGGTCCGATGACAAACGGCGCTGCCAATGGAAGCGCATCGACCAACGCGCCGTCCGCCGAGGCGGCGAAGAATGCCATCATCGTGGCGGACTTTATCAACCAGACCGGGGACCCGGTCTTCGAGTCAACCTTGAACCAGGCGCTGGTGGTGCAGTTGGGACAGTCTCCGGTACTCGATATTGTGAGCCAGCGGCATTTGCACCAGAGCCTGCAGTACCTGGGCAAGAAGCCAGACACGGTGATCACGCCGGAGATTGCGCGCGAAATTGGGGAGCGCGAGGGTATCAAAGCCATTCTCACGGGCACCATTGCAAATTTGGGCAACGATTTTGTGATCACGCTGGCGGCGCAAAATACGGCCACCGGAGATCAGATAGCCAGCGTGCAGGCGCAAGCGGCGAGCAAGGAAAAGGTGCTCGATGCGCTGAACCAGGCGGCGACGCAGATGCGGGCCAAGCTGGGGGAGAGCCTGGACAGCATTCAAAAACTGAACACGCCGTTTGGGCAGGCA
>CAZSUK010000495.1:0-7810 GCA_964609355.1 uncultured Acidobacteriaceae bacterium
AGCCCGGCTCCATCTGTACCTTCGAGCCCCGGCCCTCCTGCCTCACCGGCCACCGTTGCGGATTCACCCGCAGATGCAGATTTCGTGAGCTCTCATCCGGTAATTTCAAGCGAGGAGGGGCTCGCAAGCTGGTACGGGCCTCCTTATGACAAGCGGCGAGGCGCTAACGGAGAAATCTTCGACAAGGATGCTCTCACGGCAGCCCACAGGACACTCCCCATGAATTCCTTGATCAGGGTGACGAACCTGTCGACCGGGCAGGCGGCGATTCTGCGGGTCACCGACCGCGGACCATTCGTGCATGACCGAATGCTGGATCTATCGCTGGCGTCGGCCAAAGTAATCGGCGTTTGGAGACCTGGCGTGGCTAGGGTGCGAGTCGAGGTATTTGCCGCTCCGTCGCCCCTCGACACAGGCGGCCGCTGGTGTGTTCAGATAGGCGCCTTCAAGAATGAAAAGGGGGCGTTTAAACTTCGCGACCAGCTCACGCGCAGATACCATACCGCAAACGTGATTGAGTTCACCGGCCCAACAGGGCATTGGGTCCGTATTCGGCCACAGGGCGACGACAAGAAACGCGCGGTGGAGATTGCCCACGATCTCGAGCCTAGCGAAGGCGAGGCTTACCTGGTGCGGCTTGATTGAGCTGCGGCGGGTTGGAAAAGGCTGGCCGCAGAAAAACATTTCCAAGAAAGGACCGCTGCAGAACGAAGCGTAGTCTCACGCAAGGGCTAAAAGCCCGACGTATTCTCGGTCGCTTACGGCCCGACTAAAGTCGTGCCCTGATACGAAAAATAGTTTCTCCGGAGTCGTTTTAGAAAGATGGGTGGCTTGCTTACTGCGGTTCCCAGGCTGGTTTATTCGCTTCCGCCGGACGTGTTGGCACGGGCCCGGTCGCTTTACTACTGGCGAACAGGGCTCTCCTTTGGCTCTATTTTGTGGAGCATCCTGGTCTTGCTGGCTTTGCTGAATTTCCGCTGGGCTGCCAGGCTGGGCACGTGGGCTTCCTCACTCAGCCGCAAGCCGTGGTTGCAAGGACTTTGCTTCGTGCCGTTATTCCTGCTGGCGGTGTCAGTACTCCAGCTCCCACTCTCTATCCTCGGGCACCACATCTCGCTTAGCTACGGGCAATCGGTCCAGGGTTGGGGCAGTTGGTTCCTCGACTGGACCAAGGGACTCTTGCTTGACCTGATCACCGGAACCGTTGCTCTTTCGGTGGTGTTCGCTCTTATCCGGCACTCCCGGCGGTGGTGGCTGTGGTTGTGGATTGTTTCGTTGCCGATGCAGGTGCTGGTCACGTTCGTGCTCCCGCTGGTCGTAGACCCGATGTTCAATCACTTTGAACCGCTGGCACAAACCAATCCAGCACTGGTTCAGCAACTGGAACGAGTGGTGAGCAAGACGGGAGTTTCTATCCCGCCGTCACGCATGTTTCTGATGAAGGCCAGCGAAAAGTACACCAGCTCCAATGCCTACGTGACCGGCTTTGGCTCCTCACGGCGCGTGGTGGTGTGGGACAACACGCTGAAAAACTCGCCTCCGGATGAGATCCTGTTGGTTTTCGGCCATGAGCTGGGACATTATGTGCTGCACCATATCGAACGCGGGCTGGCCATGGGAGCGGTGCTGTCTCTCTTCTTTTTGTGGGTGGGATCCCACCTGGTGCGGTTGCTTATTCTTCGCTATGGACCGCGCTGGCATATTGCTTCACTTGAAGACTGGGCAGCAACCGGAGTGTTGCTCCTGGTGCTTGCTATCCTGTCGTTCCTCGCTGAGCCCATCGCCAACGGCATCAGCCGCGTCCAGGAGCATCAGGCAGATGTCTTCGGGAGCGAGGTGGTGCACGGCATCGTTGCCGACCCCCAGAAAGTAAATGCCGAGTCGTTCCAGCGACTGGGGCAGGAATCGCTCGAGTATCCTTACCCATCGTCCTTTGTCGTTTTCTGGACCTATACGCACCCGCCGATCGCCGACCGCGAGGCTTTTGCTCAAAGCTACAATCCGTGGCAACCGGGCGCCCACCCACGATATTTCAGCAAGTAGGATGTGAGTCATGCCCTGTTTATTCTGCAAAATCACAGCCGGCGAGATCCCGTCGAAGAAGGTGTTTGAAGACGATCGGACTTACGCGTTCCGGGACATCAATCCCCAGGCGCCCACGCACATACTGGTCGTACCGCGTAAGCACATTGCCTCGCTGGCAGAAGTGGACGCCGAAGACGAGGAGCTGCTGGGCTATCTCCACCTGGTTGCGGCGCGCATTGCGAGCGATGAGGGCTTGTCGGGTGGGTTTCGAACGGTTATCAATACCGGTAACGACGGCGGCCAAACTGTCGATCATCTTCACATTCACCTGCTGGGCGGGCGATCAATGCATTGGCCTCCAGGCTAGGCCGGCAAAATCTGCATCGTACTCAACAGCTCAGGAGAACGTTGCATGGGAAGAGCGTCGGGTCACAGACTTGTTGCCGCGTGCATCCTCTTCCTGGTAGCGGTTGCCGTCGCCAGCGGCCAAGGCGTGAAGGTACGAGTGCGAGACGGCTCCGCACGGGGTTTTCTTGTCTTGCGGAGTGAGACAGGGGCGATCCTGGCTTCGGGGGAGTTTAGCCAGATTCCCCAGGGGGATCGGGTGAAGCTTCGACTGGTCTTCCATTTCAAAGACGGCTCATTGGACGAAGAAACTACGGTCTACTCACAAAATTCAACTTTTCGTCTAATCAGCAATCGGCTGGTGCAAAGCGGGCGAGCTTTTCCCGAACCTTGCGAAATGACAATTGATGCACATTCCCAGACGGTGAGTATGCGCGCGTTGTCGAAACCGAATCAGGATGCAAAGACGGAACACATGGATATTCCACCTGACCTCTCCAATGGGCTGCTATTCAATTTGATCAAGAATCTGCAAAGCAACGACCCCGAGGTCAAGGTTTCGTATCTGGCTGCCTCGCCCAAGCCGCGCATGGTAAAGCTGGCGATCGCCATAGAGAAAGAGGGACATTTCACGGTTGCCGCCCGTCGCATCAAAGCTGCGGTGTGGTGCGTCAAAGCCGAGTTGGGAGGTCTCACCGGCATCGTGGCGCCGATGATCGGCAAGCAGCCGCCGGATACGCACGTATGGATCGCTGAAGACGGCGTTCCGACTATTGTTCGGGTCGACACCGCTCTGTATGTCGGTGGACCTGTTTGGAGCATCCAATTGGCCAGTCCGGTCTGGTAGCTGGAGGCGCGCTTAAGAAAGTCCTGCCATGAAAAACACCGGTGAAACGCTGAAGGGCTTTGTCAGAGTACGCGGCGCCCGGGAACACAACCTCAAAAATATAGACCTGGAAATCCCGCGTGACGCCCTGGTGGTTTTCACTGGAGTGTCGGGCTCAGGGAAGTCGTCTTTAGCATTCGGAACCCTGTACGCAGAAGCGCAGAGGCGTTATCTGGAGTCGGTGTCTCCCTATGCCAGGCGCCTGTTTCACCAAATGGCTGTGCCGGAAGTCGATGAAATCGATGGCTTGCCTCCCGCCGTGGCGCTCCAGCAGCAACGCGGGTCTCCGACTACTCGCTCTTCCGTCGGCAGCGTGACGACCCTATCAAATCTGTTCCGCATGCTGTATTCACGCGCGGGTGATTATCCGCCTCACCAAACAATTCTCTATGCCGAGTCGTTTTCTCCGAACACGCCGGAGGGCGCATGCCCGAAATGCCATGGACTAGGGCGCATCTATGAGGTAACGGAACGCTCCATGGTTCCGGACGATTCACTGACCATTCGGCAGCGGGCCATCGCAGCCTGGCCGACCGCCTGGCAGGGACAGAATCAGCGCGACATCCTCACCTCGCTGGGCTATGACGTTGACCGTCCGTGGCGCGAGCTGCCGAAAAAGGATCGAGACTGGATCCTGTTTACGGACGAGCAACCGGTGGTTCCGGTCTACGCCGGGTTTACTCCAAAAGAGACTAGACAGGCGCTCAAGCGCAAGATGGAGCCTAGCTACCAAGGCACCTTTACCAGCGCCAAACGCCATGTACTGCACACTTTCGCAACCACCCACAGCGCGCTGATGAAGAAGCGGGTTGCGCAGTACATGCTCAGCACAGAATGCCCGCTTTGCCACGGCAAGCGGCTGCGGCTTGAAGCGCTCTCGGTAAAGTTTGCCGGCCTGGATATAGCCGACCTCTCCCGGCTGCCGTTGAAACGCCTGACCACCATTCTGCAGCCCTTCGCCGAGGGCCGTGCAAACAAAATCAGCAGCGCCAAACATCCGGAAAAAGTAATTGTGACCCAACGGATCGCGGAAGATATTGTGGCGCGGCTTGCCGTGCTGCTCGACCTGGGGCTGGGTTATCTGACTCTGGAACGCAGCACGCCTACCCTTTCGCCGGGCGAGCTGCAACGTCTAAGGCTGGCTACCCAGGTCCGCTCCAATTTGTTTGGTGTCGTCTACGTGCTCGACGAGCCCTCTGCTGGACTTCACCCCGCCGACACTGAGGCCCTGCTGGTAGCGTTTGAGCGATTGCGGTCGGCCGGTAATTCGCTCTTCGTGGTGGAACACGATCTGGATGTGATCCGGCATGCCCACTGGATCGTTGATGTGGGACCGGGAGCCGGCGAGCAGGGCGGGCAGGTACTCTACAGTGGTCCGCCGGCCGGCCTCGAACAAGTCGAGGCATCGCAGACCCGGCGATACCTTTTTGGCGATCAGCATCTTCCCCGCCGGACTCCGCGGCAGCCCCAGACATGGCTGCGACTGGAAGGAGTGACACGCAATAACCTGAACCGTCTCGACGTGGATTTTCCGTTAGGAGTATTTACGACGGTGACCGGGGTCTCTGGCTCGGGCAAGTCGAGCCTGGTGAGCCAGGCGCTGGTGGAGCTGGTGGCAGAGCATCTTGGTCATGCGCTTCCGCAAGAGGAAGAGGAAACAGAAGGAGCGGAGCTGGAGGCTGCACCGCAAGTTCCCACCGGCGGGCGAATTGCCTCCGGCATGGAGGCTATCAAGCGGTTGGTCAGGGTTGATCAAACGCCTATCGGGCGCACTCCACGCTCCAACCTGGCAACCTACACAGGATTGTTCGATCACGTTCGCAAGTTATTCGCGGAGACAAAAACTGCGCGGGCCCGTAAATATGACGCCGGGCGCTTTTCCTTCAACGTGGCCAAGGGCCGCTGCGAAACCTGCCAAGGCGAGGGGTTTGTATTCGTCGAATTACTTTTCCTGCCCAGTGTCTACGCACCCTGCCCGACCTGCCATGGCGCTCGCTATAACGCAAAGACGCTGGAAGTGAAATACCGCGATAAATCCATCGCAGACGCGTTGGGATTGACGGTCGACGCAGCCTGGGAATTCTTCGCCCATAACCAACAACTGCGTCGTTCGATCGACGTCTTGCGGCAGGTTGGGTTGGGCTATCTGCGGCTGGGTCAACCGGCGACCGAGCTCTCTGGAGGCGAGGCTCAACGGATTAAACTTGCCACTGAACTGCAACGACTGCAGCGCGGCGCTACCCTTTATATCCTGGACGAACCAACCACCGGACTGCACGCGGCCGATGTAGACAAGCTGATGAAGCAGCTCGATGCGCTGGTGAGCGCGGGCAACACGGTCATCGTGGTGGAACATGATATGCGGGTGGTCGCAGCGAGTGACTGGGTCATGGATATCGGCCCGGGCGCGGGTGAGGAGGGTGGGCGAGTGGTCGCATCGGGAACTCCGGGCGAGGTAGCGAGCGTGCCGGAAAGTCGAACGGCTGCCTACCTGACCGCGGTGCTCAGTCAAACACCAGAGAGCGATGCCGATTCACCTCTTCTTGTCTTCGCGTAGTCTAAGCTGACTTTCACGGGGGACCCATGATTGACAAGGTTGAATTGTATGACGGCGAATACGGGAATTACAATTCCGACATTTATCGTCAGGTGCGGACGGAGACCTACGGGATTGATTTCGGTCAGACGAGTTGGGTCACAACCGAGGAGTCTACAGAGATCCCGAATTCGCTTGCACTCACGAATAATTCGTCGGTCCTGGAGATTGGTTGCGGATCCGGAGTCTACGCCTTGCACGTTGCCAAGACGATCGGTTGCCGGATCATTGGACTGGACATCAACGCGCTTGGCATTCACACTGCGAACCAATTGGCCTTAAACGGCGGAATGGGGGAAAAAGTTCGGTTTGAAGTATGCGATGTGGCGAAGCCATTACCTTTCGCAAGTGAAAGCTTCGACGCCGTTTTCTCGAACGATGTATTGTGCCACGTTCCGGGGCGGTCCGCCGTTCTCGCTGAAATCTACCGCGTACTCAAAACTGGTGTGGGGCGGATGTTATTCAGCGATGCCTTGATCATCGGAGGCGTTATTTCCCATGACGAAATTGCTGCCCGCAGCTCGATCGGTTACTACCTGTTCAGTCCACCGGGTGAAAATGAACGGTTGTTGCTCGAAGCCGGATTTACCGGTCTCAACGTGGTGGACACGACCGAGCACGCAGCGCTCACGGCAGCAAGATGGCACCAGGCTCGGGAGACCTACAAAGAACGGCTGATCGCAGTTGAGGGCGAGCCGACATGGGCAGGTTTGCAGCGATTTCTTTCCTGCGTGCGGGTGCTGACCGAAGAACGGCGGTTGCTCAGGTTGCTTTACCAGGCGCGGAAGGTGTAACTCAGGACGGATCAGTGTTCAAAGAGCAGCATCACGTAGGCGAGAAAGAGCAGCAGATGCACGGCGCCTAACAGAACATTGGTTCGATCGCGGGTGAAGGTCAGGGCCGAAACCGCCAGGGTCAACACCAACAAGAGTGTATTGGCAGAATCAAGCCCAAGAACCACGGTCTTACCGGTCACCAAACCTATGGTCAGAACGGCGGGTATAGTCAGACCGATGGACGCCAGCACGGACCCGAGGAGGATGTTGATCGAACGCTGTAGATCGTTTGCCAGCGCGGCACGGGTCGCGCTGAGTGATTCCGGAGACAGGATCAAGGCCGCCACCAGAAAGCCACCCAGCGCTGCCGGCGCATGAAGGACTTCAATTCCGTGGTCGATAGGGAGGGCAATTTCTTCTGCCAGAACAACGATCGGCAGCAGGTACATCACCAGCAATGTCCCGTGATAGGTGAGGGAATTTGTTTCTCCGTGATGCCCCTCGGCTGCTGCGATCGCCTGGCCGCCAACGGGTCTCACGAAATATTCGCGATGTCTCCAATTCTGGATGATCAGAAAGATCACATAGATCGAGATCGACATCACGACCATGAAGGCGGACTGAAATGCAGAGAGCGTGGGCCCCGGAGACGCTTCTGTAAAGTTGGGCAACACCAACCCAAGCACAGTCAAAGGCACGATTAACGATAAGAACGAGTTCGCACCCTGAAGATTGTATTCCTGCTCATGGTGGCGTAAACCTCCAAGCAGCAAGGAAAGCCCGACCATACCGTTGAGCACAATCATCACAACGCCGAACATGGCGTCGCGCGCCAAGGCAGGCTTGCCCTCGCCGGTAAGCATGACCGCCGAGATCATCATCACTTCAATCCCAATCACCGAGAGGGTAAGCACCAAGGTGCCCAGCGGCTCTCCCAGGCGTATCGCCAGGCTCTCAGCGTGATGCACAACAGCGAAGGCAGCACCCGTAATGACCGCAAAAAGCCAAACCAACATCAAGGTGAACCAGAACGGGTTGGACAGATCGGCGAGCCAGCTTTTCCCGAAGATTAGAAATAACGCCGTTGTGGCGTAGGCCACTAACAACAGCCACTCCCGTCGCAGGCCTGAAAGAGCGCTTGAGCTCATGCAGTAGTCCTACCAGAAAAACGAAGGCGATGGT
>CAZSUK010000496.1:0-5569 GCA_964609355.1 uncultured Acidobacteriaceae bacterium
CATTGCGGCCCAACTGACCTATAACGGAACCACGTTGACGTTGAACCTGACCGACACGGTTACGAATGCAACGTTCAGCCAGGCGTTCACGGTCAACATCCCGTCAACCGTAGGCGCAAACACCGCATACGTGGGCTTTACCGGCGGAACCGGCGGCGCATCTGCCATCCAGAACATCAAAACCTGGTCCTTCACGTCCAGTACGACACAAATTGCTGCCGATCCAGTATTCAGCCCATTGCCTGGTACCTATACCAGCACGCAAAACGTCGCTCTCAGCAGTGCAACGCCGGGTGCAACCATCTACTACACGGTGGACGGTTCGACACCGACACATTCCTCTTCCGTTTACAGCGCACCCATCGTTGTCAGTGCCGCATCACTGACCATTCGGGCCTTAGCTTCAGCAAGTGGATATCAGGATAGCCCGATCGTGATGGGCGCATATGTCATTCAAGCTGCGGCAACGGCGACACCCACATTTTCACCCGCTGCGGGAACGTACACCGTCGCGCAGTCAGTCGCGATTTCTGACACCACACCCGGAGCAGTGATCTACTACACCACCAACGGGACCGCGCCCACCACCGCATCCGCTGTCTACAGCACGGCGATTCCGGTCAGCTCCAACACCACGCTGGAGGCCCTTGCGGTTGCGCCCGGATCTGCTCAGAGTGCGGTGACCAGTGCTACGTACGTCATTCAAACCGGGACAACGGCGACGCCCACCTTCACCCCCACCGCCGGAACCTACAGTGCCGCGCAGTCAGTTGCGATTTCTGACACCACCCCCGGGGCGGTGATCTACTACACGACCAACGGGACCGCGCCCACTACTTCGTCCGCTGTCTACAGCTCCGCAATTGCGGTCAGCGCCAGCAGCACGCTGGAGGCACTGGCGATTGCTCCTGGACTTACCCAGAGTGCGGTGGCCAGCGCAGCGTACGTGATTCAAACCGGTGGATCCGCCAGCATCAATTTCCCGAGCGGCTTCCCCAGCGCGACAGGTCTGCAATTGAACGGCAAAAGCAAGGTGAGCTCCAGCAATTTCCTTGAGCTGACTGATGGGGGCGACTACGAAGCGAGCAGCGCCTTCTGGACCACGCCCGTCAACATCCAGACCTTTACTACCAACTTCACCTTTCAGCTTACCAGCGCCTCAGCCGACGGATTTACCTTCACCATCCAGAATGCCGGTCTCACGGCACTGGGAGCCTATGGAGGCGGCCTGGGATACGGAGCAGATCCCAATAACGGTCCTACGGCCTCGATTGGCAAAAGCGTCGCTGTCAAATTCGACATCTACAGCAACAGCGGCGAGGGCAACGATTCCACAGGAGTGTTTACCGACGGCGCCACTCCTACCAACCCGGCGGTGAGCCTTACTTCTTCCGGGATCATACTGTCCAGTGGCGACACCATTGCGGCCCAACTGACCTATAACGGAACCACGTTGACGTTGAACCTGACCGACACGGTTACGAATGCAACGTTCAGCCAGGCGTTCACGGTCAACATCCCGTCAACCGTAGGCGCAAACACTGCATACGTGGGCTTCACGGGCGGAACCGGCGGCGCATCTGCCATCCAGAACATCAAAACCTGGTCCTTCACAACGAGCACGACACAAACTGCCGCCACTCCCACATTCAGCCCAGTGGCCGGCACCTATACCGGCACGCAAAACGTCGCTCTCAGCAGTGCAACGCCGGGCGTAACCATCTACTACACCACCAACGGCACGGCGCCGACCACCTCGTCCGCGGTCTACAGCACGGCAATCACTGTGAGTGCCAACACCACGCTGGAGGCTATAGCGGTGGCTTCCGGATACGCCCAGAGTGCAGTGGCCAGCGGGGCCTACGTCATTCAGACCGCGGCAACCGCGACGCCGACTTTCTCACCCACCGCAGGAACGTACACCGCCGCGCAGTCAGTGGTCATTTCTGACACCACACCCGGAGCGGTGATCTACTACACCACCAATGGCACCGCACCCACCACTTCGTCGGCTGTGTACAGTTCCGCAATTGCGGTCAGCGCCAACACCACCCTGGAGGCCCTGGCGGTGGCTCCCGGATTTGCCCAGAGTGCAGTGGCCAGTGCGGCGTACGTCATTCAAACCGGGGTAACCGCGACGCCCACCTTTTCACCCGCCGCAGGAACCTACAGTGCCGCGCAGTCAGTCGCGATTTCTGACACCACTCCCGGAGCAGTGATCTACTACACGACCAACGGGACCGCGCCCACTACTTCGTCCGCTGTCTATAGCTCCGCAATTGCGGTCAGCGCCAGCAGCACGCTGGAGGCCCTGGCGGTGGCTCCAGGATTTGCCCAGAGTGTAGTGGCCAGTGCAGCGTACGTTATTCAAACCGGCGTGACGGCGACGCCTACCTTCTCGCCCGCCGCAGGAACCTACACGGCAGCGCAGTCAGTTGCGATTTCCGACACCACTCCCGGAGCGGTGATCTACTACACCACCAACGGCACCGCGCCCACGACCTCGTCGGCTGTGTACAGTTCCGCAATTGCGGTCAACGCCAGCAGCACGCTGGAGGCCCTGGCGGTGGCTCCCGGATTCGCCCAGAGTGCAGTGGCCAGTGCAGCGTACGTCATTCAAACCGGCGTGACGGCGACGCCCACCTTCTCGCCCGCCGCCGGAACCTACAGTGCCACGCAGTCAGTTGCGATTTCTGACACCACTCCCGGAGCAGTGATCTACTACACGACCAACGGGACCGCGCCCACTACTTCGTCCGCTGTCTATAGCTCCGCGATTGCGGTCAGCGCCAGCAGCACGCTGGAAGCTCTGGCGGTGGCGCCCGGATTTACCCAGAGTGCAGTGGCCAGTGCGGCATTCGTGATTCAAAGTGGTGGATCCGCCAGCATCAATTTCTCGAGCGGTTTCCCCAGCGCCACAGGTCTGCAATTGAACGGCAAAAGCAAGGTGAGCTCTAGCAATTTCCTTGAGCTTACCGACGGCGGCGACTATGAAGCGAGCAGCGCCTTCTGGACCACGCCGGTCAACATCCAGGCCTTTACCACGAACTTTCCCTTCCAGCTTTCCAGCGCCACAGCCGACGGATTCACCTTCACTATCCAGGACGCCGGTCTCACAGCACTGGGAGCATATGGAGGAGGGCTGGGATACGGACCAGACCCGAATAACGGCCCTACCGCCTCGATTGGCAAAAGCGTCGCCATCAAATTTGACATTTACAGCAATAGTGGCGAGGGAACCGATTCCACGGGACTGTATACCGACGGCGCCACTCCTACGCTACCCGCGGTGAGCCTTACCTCTTCCGGGATCGTACTGTCCAGCGGCGACACCATTGCCGCGCAACTTACCTATAACGGAACGACGTTAACGCTGAACCTGACCGATACAGTTACGAATAAGACTTTCACCCAGACGTTCACTGTAAACATCCCCTCAACTGTGGGCGCAAATACCGCTTACGTTGGCTTCACCGGAGGAACTGGCGGCGCGTCTGCAATCCAGAACATCAAAACCTGGACCTTCACGCCGGGTACCCCATGAGTTCCACAGAACGATCTGGCTGCTTGTGGGGATCCGTCAACAGAAACTGCTCGAATATCTGCGGCAGTCTCGCAAGAGGCAGCGAAAAAACTCCGCGCGCGAGTCGCCAGTCCCGTAGGGGCGACACAACCTGTAGCCCGGCACGTCAGTGCCGGGTAGACTAAAACCTATGAGGCGAGTCCCGTAGGGACGACACAAACAGCGTCCACTCGCCGGCAGAAGCAAACTTCAGCAAGTCTCAATTCATCCTTCTGCGGTCATTCGTCCCATCTACTTACCCACCACCGTCACCACAGACGCGTCCGGTCCACTCCACCCTGGCGCTCCCTCATGTTTCAACTGATGCGCGGCATCGTCCCAGGTCAGGGTGGTGATCGAACCCGCGCCTTTTTCGTAACCGTAGGTATTGCCGTCGTCCTGGAAGAGGGTAAAGCTAATGTTTGCTCCCGGATACACCCGGACTGACGCAACGGTCTGGGGTTGCGATGCGCTCAGCGCCTCCGACCCGAGCGGCACGATGCTGCCCGCCCTTACAAACAACGGCAGAGTATCGATGGGTGCATCGACCACAATGATCTGTCCGCCATGCAGTCGCTCATTGGTCCAGTAGTTGTACCAATCGCAGCCTGCCGGCAGATACACCGTCCGCTGCGTCGCGCCTTGCTCGGTCACCGGGGCCACCAGGAACGCGGGCCCGTACATGTATTCGTCGGGAATGTCGGCAGCCTTCGGGTCGCTCGGGAAATCCATGAACAGCGCCCTCATATACGGAGCGCCCGTCTGGTAGCTGCGATAAGCAGCCGAGTAGGTGTACGGCAAAAGCTGGTAGCGCAGCCTGAGATACTTGGCGAGGATCGGCTCCGCCTGCTTGCCGTAAGCCCAGACCTCGTTGTGATTTCTCTCTCCGTGCGCGCGCATCACGGGCTGAAAGGCGCCCCATTCAAACCAGCGCACAAACAGCTCGGGATAATCTTCGTAGTTGCCAATCGTACCCCGCACATCCGATCCATCGATCAGCGGTTTGTGTGACGCGTGGTAGTCGGCCGGAACTGAGGGCGAGAAGAACCCCGCGATGTCCGTGTCCCAGTAGGGCAATCCAGTCGCGGTAAAGTTCAGTCCAGCTGGAAGCGAACGCTTGAGCTGGTCCCACGTCGACTCAATATCGCTCGACCAGAACACTGTACCGTTGCGTTGCGCTCCCAGGTAGGCCGCCCGGGCCAGGATCATCACCCTCCGGCTGTCACCGAAATCGCGCCGGAACCCGTCGTACACCGAAGCCGTGTGAAACAGCGGATATACGTTGTAGAAGCGGGTACCCGAACCAACCGAAAAGACGTCCTTCGCAGGGTCGACGTCCGGCTCGGTTTCATCCAGCCATATGTAATCGAATCCATATGGTTTCACATACCGGTCGCGAATCTTCTCCCAGAACCAGTTCGCCGCTTCGGGATTTGTGGTGTCGATGTTCGGTCCGATTGCGTTCTGGAAGCCTCCCGAATCCGGTTTCCCGTCCCGTGCATGGATCAGCCAGCCCTTGCTTTGCAGCATGTCATAGAACTGTGTCCCAGGCGCATAGTGCGGCCACACGCTCAACAGCGTCCCCACTCCCATCGCATGCAGTTCGCGATTCATCGCCGCCGGATCCGGCCACCGTTTGGGATCCAGGTCCATCTCGCCCTGCTTCGTCATATTGAGAAAGTCGACCACCAACACATCCAGCGGCAACTTCCTCTCCCGGTACCCCTTTGCGACATCCAGAATCTGTTCCTGCGTCGGATAGATCGCTTTGCTCTGGATGTATCCATAAATTGCCCTCGGCAGCATATGGGTAGTTCCTGTCAGCAGACGGTAGCCTTGGTATATCTCGTCGCTGGTCTCCCCGGCGATCACGAAATACGAGACCCGATCTCCAACCTCTGACGACCACAGGTTCCGTCCATTGAACCCGAGGTCTACGGTTGTTTTGGAAGGGTTATCCCACACCAGACCGTAGCCGCGGCTCGACACCATGAACGGGACGCACAC
>CAZSUK010000497.1:0-52551 GCA_964609355.1 uncultured Acidobacteriaceae bacterium
ATTGTGACTTTGCATCCATGAAGAATGCGTTTTGGGTCCCGTGGTTGATTCTGGTGGCTACTCGTTGTGTGGCCCAGAGCACCGCGCCTACCTGGTCGCACCAGATTGCTCCGCTGGTCTATAGCAACTGCACCACCTGTCACCATCCCGGCGGTGCGGGCCCGTTCAGCCTATTGACGTATGAGGATGCGAGGCGTTGGGGCCAGCTCATGGCTGCCGTGACTGCCTCGCGTTATATGCCGCCCTGGCTGCCGGAAAAGGGGTATGGCGACTTTGCTGATGAGCGGAGACTTACTAACGAGCAGATAGCGTTGATTGCCAAGTGGGTGCAAAGCGGAATGCCGAGGGGTGACGCGGCCACCGCGCCGCCCCCTCCCACGTACAGCGAGACGTGGCAATATGGCAAACCCGATTTGATCCTGACCGTGGAGAAGCCGTTCACCTTGGCCGCCTCTGGAACCGATGTCTTTCGCAATTTCGTTCTGCCCTATCCGCTCAAACAGACGCATTACATTCGAGCCATGGAGATCCGCCCAGCCGCGCCGCAGATCGTTCATCACGCCAACCTCCTCATCGACCGCACAGCATCGTTCCGCCGTTCTCACCCGGAGCAATGGAAGGACGGGGTTCCTGGGATGGAGCTTGAGGTGGATGCGGGAAACGAGTTCGATCCCGACAGCAATTTTCTATTTTGGAAGCCGGACACCCCGGTTTTGGTTGAACCAGACGGCATGCCCTGGA
Organism: uncultured Acidobacteriaceae bacterium; assembly: GCA_964609355.1. GTDB lineage: Bacteria > Acidobacteriota > Terriglobia > Terriglobales > Acidobacteriaceae > PALSA-350. Next base: position 742 of record CAZSUK010000497.1, read on the forward strand.
GACTCGATCCCGGAAATGACCTGATCCTCAACATGCATCTCAAACCTTCCGGCAAGTCTGAGTCGGCTGCGGCCGAAATCGGCCTTTACTTCACTGATCAACCGCCATCGAAACAACCCATGCTGCTGCAGTTGGAGCACGACCTTGCGCTCGACATTCCGCCTGGCGAGCGCGACTTCCTGGTCCAGGATGCCTTGCGGCTACCAGTCGATGTGGAGGTTCTTGGTATCTATCCCCATGCGCACTATCTGGGCAAGCGCATGGAGGTGTGGGCGACGCTGCCCGATCAACAGAAGAAATGGCTGATCGTGATTCCCAATTGGGACATCGACCGGCAGTCGGTCTACCGTTACCGCACCCCGGTGTTTTTGCCGAAAGGCTCGATCGTTCACATGCGCTATACCTATGACAATTCCTCCGCAAATGCGCACAATCCTCATGCTCCGCCGGTGAGGGTGAAGGCAGGAAATCGTTCCGAAGATGAAATGGCGCATCTTTGGCTGCAGGTGTTACCGGTGAATACGCCCGCTCACTCGCCCGATCCGAGATTGTTGCTGGAGGAGGCATGGATGAGGAACTGGCTGGATAAGGATCCGGGCGACATCATCCCGCTTTATAACCTTGGATCCTCGCTGGCCGGCCAAGGCAGGTATCAGGAGGCCATCGCCGTTTACCAGCACGCGCTTGCCTTGCATCCTGGGGACGAGCGGATCCTGAATGAGTTCGGCGCCGCGCTTGAGAACTCCGGAGATTGGCACCAGGCGCAGAAGGTCTTCATGAACGACATTGCCGCCCATCCGGAAACCTGCAATGCGCGTTTCAACCTGGCCAGTTCCGACTTGAAGCACGATCAGGCGAGTGATGCGGAGCGGCAGTTTCGAACCATGCTCGCACAGTGTCCGGCAGATGCACCGATGCACAGCGGGCTTGGGCTCGCTTTGGAAACCGAGGGCAACACTGAGGCCGCGGAGGCCGAACTGCGCGCAGCCCTACAGATCGACGAAAACGACTTCACCGCTCTTTTCAACCTGGGAGATCTTGCCCTCAGGGCGAATCAACCTGAGAAGGCGGTGGGGATGCTTGAGGCTGCTGTCAAGCAGCGGCCCGGCGATGCGGATGCACACCAACAGCTGGCGACGGCCTATGCGTTATCGGGCCGTGTCTCGGATGCGGCGGTTCAGTTGCGCGAAGCGATCCGTCTGTCGCCGGCAAATCCCGACCTGCACTCACTCTTGGCGCAGGCTCTAGCCGGCACAGGGCAATTTGAGCAGGCGATTGCGGAACAAAAAGCAGCCCTTCGCCTGCGACAAAACAACGCTGATGACTGGAATGATTTGGGAGTGTTGGAAGCGAGGGCAGGCAAAATAACCGAAGCCCGCGAAGATTTCCTGCACGCACTGCGACTGGTTCCCGATCATGCGCAGGCGCGAAACAATCTGCAACATCTTCCGCCTGCTTGAACGAACGCAGTCAGCCTGTCGCACGGCTTCGTTCGACCAGGGCGCGCAGTTTTCTCAGTCCACGAAGAATGGTAACTCTCTCGGTATCGCTTGCTGCGCGCAAAGCTTCTGCCAGCGGGGTGATGGCGAGTTCTGGCATGCGGTTCGCCAGGAAGTCACGCACCTCGCTCGAAGGGGCGATCACGCTCGCGCGGCCATCGCTTTCATCCCTGCGGCGGATGACCATTCCCCGGGCCTGCAAGCGATCGACAATTCCGGAGACAGTTGAGTGCGCCAGGCTGACCTGCGCACTCAACTGTTTCAAGCTCAACCCCTGTGACAAGACCAGGGCATGCATCACCATCCGTTGCGGGCCGGTAAGATTCCCACGCGCGAACTCCGTTTCCAGCGGCTCGCGCAACCTCTGGCGAATGACGTTGAGGTGCTGGTCCATCTCTTGCGCCAATTTGACCAAAGACTCGTCAGGGGAAGAAGCCTGCTGTTTTTTCATTCAGAAGAGGTAAGGGACCAGCGCTTTCACTCGCTGCTGATAGCTGCGATACTCGGTGCCGAACTCCTCCAGCATAAATCGTTCTTCCATGCTCGACTTGAGCCACATGGCGAGAAAAAAGACGCCCACTCCGACAAGGCCGCGCACCTTACTCACAATGACTGCTACCCCGAGCAGAGCGAGCAGGAGGCCGCTGTAGATGGGATGGCGCACGACGGTGTAAGGGCCCTGGCGAACCAGGGTATGTCCCTCTTTTACGCTGACAGCTGCGCTCCAGTTCCCACCCAGCTGAAGGCGGGCCCAGATGGCGAAGGAGACCCCTATTAAAACCAGAAAAAGCCCAACCGCGCCGGTGATGTTGGAAGTTGGAGCAAAGGACAACGCAGTCCATCCGGAGTGGAAGTAGTCGGTGAAAACCAGGCTAAAGGCAAGCGACCCGAGCCCTATTTCCAGGACCCGGGAGCTGAGGGGCTGGGTGCGAGCGTCCGGCTTGGTGGTGAGCAGCCCGAACAGCCAAACCGCACCCAGAAAAAACCAAAGATCACAGGCGGCTTTGAAGTAATTCAAGAACATCGCACGCTCCCTTCGCAGATACGTCGTATACGACGTATCGTATACGACGTATAATAGCCCCGACCGGGCAGCCGATGCAAGCAGGCATCGCCAGCGGTCAGGACGTGATAGAAAGACGTGATAGAAAATGGGGACGCATCGGTAGCCGCGGAGGTCGACGTGAAAATATTGGACCGGGTACTAGGTTGCATCCTGATCCTGGGCGGCATTGGCCACACCTTCGGATCGCTCCAGTTTTACAAACACGATCAGCTAACGTTACTTTGGTCTCTCTCCTTCAGCCTGTTCATCTTTTTGCTGGGCACCCTCAATCTCGTACGCGCCGGGCGTCCGGAAGATACAACCCTGGCCTGGATATGTCTTGTCGCCGGCCTTTGCCACATCGCTGCTACGTTGCGCTTCGGCGTGCTGATCGGGAACCTTTTCGATTTTCGTGTGGTGCTCTTTATCGTGGTCACGCTTGGCCTTTGTGCGATGAGCGTACGCACTATCGTCAGCAATCGATGATGTGAGATCTTGAATACGCTAGCGAGGCGACATGAAATTTGGAGTCAACACCTTCATCTGGTCGGGAACCTTTGATCCATCCAATTTCGGCTTGCTGCCTACGATCAAAGAGGCAGGGTTTGACGGGGTCGAGATTCCGTTGCTAAGGCCGAAGGAGCTTCAAGCAGCCAGCATCCGCAAGGCCGTCGAAGCCAATGGTCTGGAAACTAACTGCTGTACTGCCCTGGTAGACGGCCACAGCCTGATCAGCGACAGTCCGGATATCCGGCGGCGGACCCAGCAGCATCTCCGAGACGTAGCCAAAGCCGCAGCGGAGGTGGGTGCGAAGATTGTTTGCGGACCGCTCTACAGCCCGGTCGGCTATCTGCCTGGGCGGCGCCGAACCGGCGACGAATGGAAGTGGGCGGTCGAGGGCTTTCAATCGGTCGGTGAAACGCTCGCTGCCCACCAGGTGACTTTCGCGATCGAACCACTGAACAGGTTTGAAACCTACTTTCTGAACACCGCCGCGGATGCAGCCCAGTTGGCGAAGGAAATTGGCCATCCGAATATCGGCATCCTGTTCGACACCTTCCATGCCAACATCGAAGAGAAAAATATCGCTGCAGGATACACCACCGTCGGGCCGTATTTGAAACATGTTCATACCTGTGAAAACGATCGCGGCATCCCAGGATCTGGGCATGTGGAATGGAAGGAAGTATTCCAGGCGCTCCGTTCCCTCAACTATGATGGCTGGCTGACCATTGAAAGTTTCGGTTTCGCGATCGGCGATTTGAGTGCTGCTGCGTCTATATGGAGAGACATCGAACGCACTCCCGAGTCCATTGCTTTTGACGGGGTACGTTTTTTGAAGCACCAGGTAGCCGAGTCCTGATCTGTGTATTCTAGATACCGGAGATTTGAATGACCCAGGTAACCCGCTCACCCAAGGTGTACGACGTTTGTATTATCGGTTCGGGAGCCGGCGGCGGCACCGCTGCCAAAGTCCTCACTGAGGGTGGTTTGAACGTTGTCATGCTGGAAGCGGGGCCTCTGCTGAATCCCCGCAAAGACTACAAAGAGCATGTGTGGCCGTATGCCCTGCCTCATCGCGGAGCAGACATAGGCGGCCGCGCCCGCCACGAGTTGAACGGCGAGTTCCTGGCTCCCAATGGTTTCTGGGAAATCGAAGGTGAGCCCTATACCACCGCTCCGGGGTCGAGCTTTCGCTGGTTCCGCTCCCGCATCGAAGGCGGCCGCACCAATCACTACGGGCGCATCTCTTTGCGCGTCTCACCGGCGGATCTGAAGGCCCGCTCCAGGGACGGGCTGGGGGATGACTGGCCGATTACCTACGAAGAACTCGCGCCCTATTACGACAAGGTCGAAGAGTTTATCGGTGTCTTTGGCACCAAAGAAAATCTTGTAGACGCTCCCGACGGGGTTTTCCTTCCGCCTCCCAAGCCGCGCTGCACCGAAACCCTGGTCAAGAAAGCTTGCGATCATCTCAATATCACCTGCATCCCCTCGCGTATGGCCATGCTGACGAAGTCAGTCAATGGGCGCGCTCCCTGCCACTACTGTGCGCAGTGCGGACGAGGATGCATCAGTGCATCGAACTTCAGTTCCAGCCAGGTCATGATTCCACCGGCGCACGCCACCGGGCGTTTCACGCTGATCCCCAACGCCATGGCGCGCGAGATCCTGGTCGGCAAAGACGGCAAGGCGCAAGCCGTTTCCTACATCGACAAGACAACCTCGAAAGAGATGCGGGTGAATGCGCGCTCGTTTGTGGTAGCCGCCAGCGCTTGCGAAACTGCGCGCCTGCTGCTCAATTCGCGCTCCGCACAGTTTCCCGATGGGTTGGCGAATTCATCCGGCACGCTTGGCCGGTACCTCACCGATTCTGTGGGTACCAGTCTCACCGGATATTTCCCTCAACTGGCCGCGGTGGCGCCGCATAATCACGACGGCATCGGTGGGATGCACATGTACATGCCGTGGTGGAAGGGAGATCGCAAGAACGATTTTCCGCGCGGCTATCACATCGAGTTTGGCGGAGGACGCCACATGCCCGGGGTCGGGCAGTGGGATGGAATATGCAGCCACTTCGAGGGGTATGGATCGTCGTTGAAGCAAAACGTCCGCAGCATGTATGGCACCTTCATAGGATTCGCCGGGCGTGGCGAGATGATTCCCAATCCCGATACTTACTGCGAAATTGACCCCAAGGTGGTTGATAAATGGGGTATCCCCGTGTTGCGCTTCCACTTTGCCTGGAGCGACCACGAAATCAAGATGGCTAAAGACATGCAGGAAACGTTCACCGCCATCATCGAAGCGGGAGGTGGGACCGTCTTAGGCGGGGGCAGTCGGGACCCGGAAATGTCTCAGAACGACGTGGCCACGGGCGGAAGGCCTTACGGAATCTCCGAAGGGGGAGAAATCATTCACGAACTGGGAACGGCGCGCATGGGGGACGATCCGAAGACTTCGGTACTGAATAAGTATTCCCAGGCGCACGACGTCAAAAATTTGTTTGTTGGCGACGGTGCGAGTTTTGTAACCGGCCCCGATAAGAATCCCACGTTGACCATCACGGCATTATCGTGGCGAATGTCGGACTACCTGCTCGATCAGGCTAAAAAAGGGGAGATCTAACATGAGCGTATCCCGGCGCGATGTTTTGAAGTCTTTGAGCATGGGGGCTGCGGCAACCTCGGTTTTGCGGGTTATCCCTTTGCAGGCGGCTGAGTATGCCCACCACATGATCAGTACCGAGAAGGCGGAAAGCAAGGCTGGCGTGTACACGCCAAAGTATTTCCCGCCGTCTCAGTATAAAACGCTGCAGGCGTTATGCGAGAGGATCTTTCCCGCGGACGCTAACTCCGGCGGAGCGATTGAGGCTGGAGCTCCGGAGTTTATCGACCTGCTTACCAGCGAAAATCCGCACTATCAGTTGACGCTGGGTGGCGGTTTGATGTGGCTCGATTCGACGTGCACGGATCGATTTGGAAACGCCTACCTCGACTGCACTGCGCAGCAGCAAACGGAGATGCTGGATTGCATTGCCTATCGTAAGAACGCAGTGAAGGATGCGACTTTGAGCCAGGGGGTCGAATTCTTTTCGTTTTTGCGTAACCTGACTGCGGACGGGTTCTTCACCAGCAAGATTGGCATTCAGTATCTGGGTTACATCGGGAACGGATATTTGGCGGAATTCCCAGGCTGTCCGCCCGTTCCAGGCGTTTAGCTTTCTCTAGAAGGGTACGAGCTTTAGAGGGCGTGCAAGTGCCGGAAAGGAGACCGCAGGTCCCTCTCCCCCGTTCTCACACTGCACATCAGAGGCGTCTCTTGAGCCAGGTGAGGCCTTCAGAGGTCCCACCCTTCGGGCGGTATTCGCAGCCGATCCATCCATCGAAGTCGAGTTCGTCTATCAAATCGAGCACGTAGTCATAATTCAGTTCCCCGTGATCGGGCTCGTTGCGTGCGGGCACACTCGCAATCTGGATGTGGCCGACGCTTTTCTCCGCCAGGTACTTCCGCAGCTTCATGCTCACGTCCCCTTCCACAATCTGGCAGTGATACAGATCCATCTGCACTTTGAGTGCGGGGTTGCCCACCTCATCGACAATCGCGTGGGCTTCGTCCTGCCGATTCAGGAAATAGCCGGGCATGTCACGGCAGTTGATCGGCTCGATCAGCAGTTCAACCCCTGCGGGCTGCGCCAGCGCAGCCGCCCAGGCCAGGTTGGCGACGAAGGTGCTTCGCGAGCCAGGCCCTAGCCCGGCCATCACATGCACATGCTGGCAGTTCAGTATTTGCGCATAGTCAATGGCATTATGTATAGCGGTGCGAAACTCCGCCTCCCTGCCCGGGAGGCTAGCCAGTCCTCGTTCGCCCGCGGCCCAGTTTCCCGGCGGGGCATTGAACAGTGCCTGAACCAATCCATGCGATTGCAGCCATGCCGCCAATTGTTGCGCGGTATACTCGTAGGGAAACAGATACTCTACTGCCGCAAATCCGTCTCTGGCGGCCGCGGCAAAACGGTCAGGGAATGCATATTCCCCATACATAAAGCTTAAATTTGCGGCAAAACGCAACATCAGCGGGACTCCTACCAGGAAGCGCCAAAATGCTGGCGTAACTGCTGTATCTGTTGAGGAGTGAGCGGCTCCGGTTTACAGCCGGAAAGGAGCCACAGTCGCGCGGTTTCTTCCAGCTCTTCGAGCGCAGCCATTGCGCTTGCGGGGGTGGAGTGCCAAACGTTGGGACCCAACCGGTCCAGCATGACAGCGCGGATGGGTGTGCCCTGTCCCCGCATCCCCTCGATTGCCTGGGCGACCAGATCGCCCACCGCCGGGTCTCCCGGCCGGTGATATTCGATCAGTGGCACGTGACCCACCTTCATCACGAAATAAGGCGTGAGCGGCGGCAGAATATCCTCTCGCTTCCACACTCCAGCCAGCGTTAGCGCAACCAGGTGGGTTGAATGGGTATGGATGACACAGCCGGCGTTCGCATCAGCAGTATAGATGCGACGATGCAGAGCCAGAGTCTTGCTGGCACGATCGCCGCTTACCTGCACCCCGTCTCCACCAACCTTGGCAAGCGCCTCCGGCTCGAGGAAACCCAGGCACGCTTCCGTGGGGGTGATGAGAAATCCATCCGGCAGACGAACACTTATATTTCCCGCAGTGGAGTGGACATAGCCGCGCTCGAAGAGAGAGCGGCCAACGCGACAAATCTCCTGCCTCAACTCCAATTCGTTCATAGTTCAGGCCACAAAGGCGAAGGCTTTCGAGAAAAAGTCAGGCGATCCAAAGTTACCCGATTTCAAAGCGAGGTGAAGTCCACCCGCATAACACCAGGGCACTCCGGGATCAATCTGCGGGCCGATCTGCAGTTGCGTAATCCCCAGAGCCTGCACGCAAACACCTGCTGTCTCTCCTCCCGCGACCACCAGGATGCCCACGCCGCGCTCTATGAACGCGCGCGCCAGGGCGGCCATCGTCTGTTCAATCAGGGGCGCATTGGCGGGATTGACCCGTTCCGGCCCGGCGGTTGAGTAGACGAGCAAAGGTAGCCCAGCTTCCATCTGCCAACAGGCATCCGCCCACGCCAAAGCCTTGGCGATCTGCAGCTCGAGATCTGCGCTGGGCTGCAATGCGTAGGCCTCGCCACCACTGCGAAGGAAGCGCTCCACCTGCACGTTGGTCGTAGACGAGCAACTTCCGGCGAGGATGGCCTTTCGTCCGCGCGCCGGTGGCAGGGTAATTGGACTCCCTGGGAGGAAACCCCAATTCCGCGGCAGGCCGCTGCCGAGTCCGGAACCGGCAGTAAGAAACGGTGAATCACGCAGCGCTTCGGCAAGTCTGCCCAGATCGTCGTCGCTCAGCGCATCCACAATCGCGATGGAGATGCCTTCGGCTTTCAGCTCATCCATCCGGCGGCGGATCGCCTCCGCCGATTGCGCCACCGTTCGATAGTCGACCAGTCCCACCTTGCGTCCTTTGGGCGGATTCAGTTGCGCCTGCAGTACCCGCACCAGGTTGGCATCGGTCATGGGTGTGAGGGGATGATGGCGCATGCCGCTATCGGAGAGCAGAGTATCTCCAAGAAACAGGTGTCCATGAACCACGGTCCGCCCGTTCTCAGGAAACGCCGGGGTTGCACTGCTGAAATCACAACCCAGTTCGTCCATGAGCGCTTCGATGACCGGTCCGATGTTGCCCGCTGCGGTGGAATCAAAGGTGGAACAGATCTTGAAGTAGATCTGGCCGGCGCCCTGCTTGCGCAGCCAACGGCAGGCATCGAGGGAAAGCTTGACGGCAGCGGCGGCGGCCACGGTCCGCGACTTAAGCGCGACCACGACAGCGTCCGCGTCTATTTGTTGACTTGGTGCCGGAACATCTACGCTTAAGACCACCCGCATGCCGGCACGCACCAGGTTGTTAGCCAGGTCGGTAGCGCCGGTAAAGTCGTCCGCGATGCAGCCCAAAACAATCAACTCAGACTGCCTGTTCTTTCTGATACTGGCGAATGATGGAGAGGAAGTCGGGATCGGCCGAAAGGCCCAGCCTCCGTGCCCGGGCGCTTCCAAAAGCAGTAGGCCAACCGAAGATCATCCTGGAGACCGCCGGGTCTTGTTGAAATTTGACTCGTTCCCGCGCAGTGCGGCCGCCTGCGGCTTCCAGAGCATCCAGCATCTCGCGCACGCTCACCGTCAGCCCAGGCAGGTTCATGGCAGTGCGGCTACCCCACACGTCCGGCGCGGCTTCGGCAGCCGCAACCAGGCCTTCGATTGTGCGTTGCGGCGAGGCGACGGCGGCGAGTGCCTCGGGCGGTACCGGGCAGATTGCCTGCTGCCCATTTAACGGCTCGCGGATGATGGAAGAGAGAAATCCAGACGCGGCGGCGTTGGGGCGGCCTGGACGCACCGTTACCGTCATCAGGCGCACGCTGCGTCCGTCGATCAAGCCCCGCCGGCTATAGTCCGCAACCAGCTGTTCGCACATGAACTTCTGAATGCCGTAGGAAGTTTGTGGAACCGGCAAGGTCTCATCGTGGATCACCCTGGGCAAGGGGAGGTCGACATCGCCGCCGAAGACGGCCACGGAACTGGAGAAGACGAGCCGCGGTCTTCCGCATTCGCGTAATCCGTCCAGCAGAGCGCGCGTGGTATCCAGGTTGGAACGCAGGCCCAGATCGAGATCCGCTTCGCACTCGGCTGAAACTGCCGAGGCGAGGTGAAACACCAGGTCGGGACTTTCACGCGGAATCTCGTTGCACTGGTCCAGCAAGGCGCCGGTCCAGACACGCACCCGCGGATCGGCGGCCACGTCGGCTGGGGGCGGGACCAGGTCGGCGAGCACAAGGTTGACAAACCGGTCGCCTGAGACATGGCCACGCCCAAGCAGATTACGCGCCAGCCTGCTCCCGAGAAATCCCGCTCCACCCGTGATAAGCACCTTCATGGTGAACAGGTTACCATCGTTGTCGGGCCCAGCTTCCTGTGCATCACAGCTAGGAGAGGTGTTGTCTATGCGTAAGTCCATTTTGTCTCAACCAGCAGCGGATGCCTCTTTGCCCTCCGCTCGTGAGTGGCTTGATCTGCAGGAACTCGCCAGTGTCGAGATCTCGTCAGAAGACGCGCAGCATCCATTCGAGAACGCACTGCCGGGAGGGAAGGGTGGAGGCTGGAGGGCGGCTGTTCCAGGCCCGCAAATGATCCGCTTGAACTTCGACCATCCGCAGGCGATCCGGCGGATTCGTCTCGAATTTCGCGAAGCGAATCGAGAGCGGTCGCAGGAGTTTGCCATGTTCGCGACTTCAGGGACGGATCAAAAAAAAGAAGTCGTTCGCCAGCAATGGACATTCAGCCCGGGCGGTTCGGCTGTCGAGGTTGAAGACTATTCGGTGGATCTGCCCGCGGTTGTGTCCCTGGAGTTGAAGATTGATCCCGGTCGCCATGACCATCAGGCCATCGCTACGCTCGAGTCCATTTCGATCGCATAGAAATGCCGGCTGACACTGGATGTCAGCCGGCCCCGACGCTTATTTATACTTCGACGGTTGCGTTTTTGGCTGCCTTGGCATTCACTTTGTCGTGCAATGCCGCTTGCTTCGCGCCCACACCATTGGTGTACTCTCCGACCGGTGTGGAATCAATAGGAGAGGTTTTCTCTGTGCCTGGTTGCGGATCGTAAGGCTCTACATCGAGACCGGAGCCGCCCTTAATCTCCGACTCAACAGTGACCAGGCCGTTCCCATGATTCCAGGGGCCGACGAAATCACTCTCGCCGTATTGGCTCTCACCCGTGGATGCGTTAAAGAACTGATCAACCAGGTTTGGTGTGGGTTCGATGATACCAACTGCAAACTGAGGCTTCTCCATGCTTTCGAGGGCCGCAGTGAATGCGCGCATGTGGGTGATTTCTCTGGTCATCAGAAATTGCAGAGCCTGTTTGGACCCTTGATCCTGGGTAAAGCTGATGAGACGTTCGTAAACGATTTTTGCTCGTGCCTCGGCGGCAATGTTGCTCCGCAGATCCACAGCTACATCGCCGGTGATTTTTAGGTAGTTCGCCGTCCAGGCATTGCCCATAGAGTCGAACAGCGAAACGCCGCCGCCGCCGGCGATCGCTACCAGCGGATCGGCTTCTGCGGCTTCGCGGCTGCTCTTCATCGGCTTCAAGTGCATTCTGATAAGGGCGCCGACTACTTCCAAATGGCTCAGCTCTTCTGTGCCGATGTCCATCAAAAGATCTTTGCGCGCGGCATCTTCACAATTGAGGCCCTGAATGGAATACTGCATGGCTGCTGCCAGTTCTCCATTAGCGCCGCCAAACTGCTCCAACAACATTTTCCCGAACTTCGGATCAGGTTCACCGACGTCGACTGTATACATAAGCTTTTTTACATGGTGGTACATGAGTTCTCCTTAGGATGACGCAGGTTTTCTGCAGGTGTTTCGTTCGACAGTTCGGCGTGCCACCATCTACAGACTTACCTGTGTGAGTCCCAAACGGTACGTGGAGTTGTATGCTTCGTGCTCGACGTTGCTGGCGGACGAACAATGAGTGGGTGGCCCAGGTCTCGCGTTTGCGACCCCGGCCACCCCACTCAAAAGCCGGGCTGGGGGGCAGTGGCGCTATCGCTGGAGCGGAGCCGAGGTGCTTCGGCATTCTTGAGCCCTTAAAGTAAAGCCTCCTTGGGATTGATAAAGAGGCCGGGCATAGATATAACCAATTCTGGATGCAATACACACGGCGTGAAACGCTTAAATTGCTGGGCTATTCGGCAGCCTGGGCACGAACCAGAGGTGTGTTTGCCGATACAGCCAACCTACCCATCACACCAGGGCCCTTCAAAGCGACGCGAGCATCGCTCGATACGTACCGTGTCCCGGACTGGTTCCGCGATGCTAAGTTCGGGATCTGGTCTCACTGGGGACCGCAGTCCGGTGTCGAGGACGGGGATTGGTTCGCGCGCAACATGTATATCCAGGGAACTCCGCAATATGAGTACCACCTCAAGGCGTACGGACATCCATCCAAAACGGGCTATAAAGATCTGATCCCGTTGTTTAAGGGAGACAAGTGGGATCCCGACCATCTGATGGACTTGTACGTGAAAGCAGGCGCGAAGTACTTCGTCAGCATGGGTGTCCACCACGACAACTACGATATGTGGAACTCGAAGTATCAGCCTCGTTGGAATGCGACCGCGGTTGGGCCCATGCGTGACATCGTTGGTCTTTACAAGCAGGCCGCACGCAAGCGGGGACTTCGTTTTGGGGTTAGCGAGCATCTCTCCAATAGTTTTGACTGGCTCGCTCCCGCGCACACCAGTGATACCAGCGGTCCCTTGGCGGGGGTGTCCTACGATGGCACCGATCCAATGTTTGCCGATCTCTATCACAATTACACTCAGATGCCTCACGACTTCGCGCAAACAGCGAAGGCTATGGGGCGGGTCGCACCCGACGAGTGGAAGATGGAGTACTTTAACCGCATCAAGGATCTGATCGACCAGCACCAGCCCGACCTGCTTTACACCGATGGCGGCATCCCGTTCGAAGAATATGGTCTGGCTACCGTAGCCGAGGTGTACAACGTGAGTGCGGAACTCCATCAAGGAAAGGTGGACGCCGTTTATTGCAGTAAAACCCCCGGTGATTGTGCGGTGGGTACCTGCATTGTTGACCATGAGCGAGGCGTTTCCGATGCCATTTCTACCCAGCCTTGGCAGACGGATACCTGCATCGGGGTCTGGCATTACAAACGCGGCCAGGTATACAAAACTCCCAAGAAAGTGATCGATCTGCTGGTCGACATCGTCAGCAAGAACGGTAATCTGCTACTCAACTTTCCTCTGCCCAACAGCGGGGAATTGGATGCCGAGGAGATGCATGTACTCGAAGGCATCACGGCGTGGATGAAGGTGAACAACGAAGGCATCTACAGCTCGCGTCCCTGGACCATCTATGGTGCCGGACCATCGACCGAAGTAACGGTTCCGCAGACCGGCTTCAACGAGGGCAAGCAGCCCCCATTGACAGCGGAGGACGTGCGCTTCACGACCAAGGGCAAAGTTCTCTACGCCTATGTCATGGGTACGCCGGCAAATGATGTGGTCATCAAGGCGCTGGGAACGAGCAGTCCGCAGGAGCCGGGAAAAATACTCAACGTAGAAATGCTGGGACACCAGGACAAGCTACATTGGAAGCAGGACAAGCAAGCTTTGCAGGTTCGCGTGCCGTCAGCCAATATGTCTGACATCGGCGTCACCTTCAAAGTCACGCTGGCCTGAAAGGTTTCCATGCGACTCAAGTTGTTGATCACTGCTTTCTTGCTCGCCGGGGGTGCAACAGCCTGGGCCCAGGGAGTGACTAACTCCATGCTCCTCCAACCGCCCGCGGACAGTTGGCCTCAGTACAACGGGACGTATAACGCTCAGCGCCACGCGAAGCTGAAACAAATTACTCCCGAGAACGTGGGCACGCTCTCTCTTGCGTGGGCCTTTCAAACCAGGCTGCCGGGGGAAATCAAGTCCACTCCGCTGCTGGTCGATGGAGTGATTTATTTCACCACTGTAGACAATGTCTGGGCAGTGGATGCGCTTTCCGGCCACCAATTGTGGCACTACAACTATCCGCCAGGTCCAGGTTTGCACATTGGCAGTCGCGGTGTGGCGATGTACAAGGACCAGCTCTATTTTTTGGTTCCTGACGGCCATCTGATTTCGCTGAATGCCAAAGATGGCACCGTGCGATGGAAGGTGACCATCGCAGACGTCACCAAGGGATATTGGACCAGCATGGCCCCGCTGGTGGTGGGGAATCATGTGATGGTTGGTACCTCCGGTGATTTCGACAATCTGGTTGGGTATATCCGGTCGGTTGATCCTGAGACCGGGGAGACGCAGTGGCAGTGGAACGCTACGTCGCCCCTGGGAACTGCCGGGGCAGCCACCGGCGGCAACAGCTGGATGACTGGGACCTACGATCCCGATCTCAACCTGGTGTATTGGGGGACAGGAAATCCTACCCCTGTGCTTACCGGCTCAACTCGCCCCGGAGACAATCTGTATACCTGCAGTATCGTTGCTCTCAATCCGGAGACAGGAAAACTGGCCTGGGCTTTTCAACCCTCCCCGCATGATACCCACGATTGGGATGCCGCCGAGACGCCCGTGCTGGCGGATGGAATGTTTCAAGGCAAAGAGCGGAAGATGCTGTTGCAGAGTTCGCGCAATGGTTATTTTTTTGTGCTCGACAGAACCGATGGCAGCAGCCTGCTCACCGTGCCGTTTGGACCGGTTAACTGGGCACTTGGAGTGGACAAGCAGGGCCGTCCGATGCCCAATCCGGCCAAGGAGCCGGCGCCCGATGGACGCCTGATTGCGCCAGATGAGAGCGGGATGGCGAATTTTCGTTCTCCCAGCTTTGACGTAAAGAGCGGGCTATTCATCGTTTCCGCCCATCCCAGTTACAGCATTTACTTCGCCAAGCCGGCGGATGGCACCTACGGCTGGGCAGGTGCTGATTATGGCTTGTGGGGCAAGGGAGTTATCGAGGCAATCGACTATCAGACAGGAAAGATTCGCTGGACGCATGAACTGGGGCATGGGACGCCGAGCGCAGGGGTCTTGACGACTGCCTCGGGGCTCACCTTCACGGGAGACACAGAGAGCAACATGCTTGCTCTCGACACCGGTACGGGTAAGACGCTTTGGCATGCCGGCACCGGGGGAAGGGTGGAAACATCGCCCATCACTTATGAACTCGGCGGGCGGCAGTATCTATTAGCCGGCAGCGGCGGCGTCCTGTTTGCCTGGGCACTTCCTGAATCGTAACTATCTCTGTCCGTCAGTCTGCGACCTGGGGCCGAAAAAGTTCCCCCTTGTGTACTTACGCTGGCCTAGGTAGGCTGGTTGGCACCGGAGGAAGAGGATGCAACGGACAATATTAGCGTGTGCGATGGCGGGGTTGATGGTTTCGGGTGCGGCCCTGGGGCAGGGAAGCTCGATTCCCAGTGAATTGCAAGGGAACTATGCTCGCCTCAAAGCGAACATCCTGAAAGCGGCAGATAAGATGCCGCCAGAAAACTACAGCTTTAAGCCCACGCCGGATATTCGGACCTTTGCGCGTGTCGTGAACCACGTGACGGAGGCGCAGTTGCACATTTGCGGTGCAGCTAATAACACCGATCCCAGCGCGCTGGCGAAGGTGCCGCCGGAAACGGCGGATAAGGCGGCAGTCGTCGAGGCTCTCAAGGCATCCTTTGCCGAATGTGACAAAGCGTATGCAGGCCTGACCGATGCCAACATGACAGATATGCTCCAGGCCGGGCCAATGGGGAAACGGTCACGATTGGGGCTGCTTTGGGGGAACGTCGCCCATGACAATGAGCAATACGCGACCCTGTCGCTGTATCTCCGTTTAAAGGGTCTGGTTCCGCCGAGTAGTGAAAAGTAGCTCCCTCGTCCCCCGTCAGTGAGTCCCGCGAACTCAAGACTGAGTGGGTAAACCTGGGTTTTCCTGGCAAATGGATCCTGGCCGGAACACCCAGGTCTCAAAAGCGAGACCTGGGTTTCTCCTCGCAAATGAGTTATTCGTGCCCGCTCCCGGAAAAGAAACTGCACACTCTAAACCCCTGGTGGAACCTTAAGGTTTCTTCTTCTTCTCAGGCTTGCTCTCAGGCTTGGAATCATCGCCAGCTTCCGTCTTCGCGGCCACATTGTTACAAGACTGATTGATCGGCTTAACAGCAAGTTTCAGGGTGGTATACGCCACCCCCGGCAAGACATCTTGTGCTCGAGACGCCACCGGAAGATTGTCCTTTGCGGTGCCCTTACGGATAAGATAGCCCCCCTTCACCATGAGATTGGGCATCTCGTGGCTAAGCTGGACCGTATCCCTCTTTGCAACCATGACGTAGTCGCCGCTGAGCAAGCCGATGTAAGTGTCTTCGCGCATGGGATCAGCAAGTGCCTGTTGCGTCGCCACGGCGGTGGTCAGATTTCCGTTCATCACAAAGCGGGTGCGATCTTCCCAGTAGCCGAAGGCGGCACTAAAGGCGCTTAGGGCAGGCACGCTGACTGCCGGCAACACAACCATCGGCGCCACCAGCTTGGCTCCAGTGATCATGACCTTCAATATCCTGACGAATTGTGCGTCGTTAGGGGGCTGACTTACGTTCACGGCAAGCTTGCCTGTACCCTTGGTGAGCAGAATATTGCTGGTCGCGCTAAGTGCCTGGTCGGATTTGAATCCAAGGTCTTCGAGCGATATCTTACCGGCGACCCCGGGCTTGATAGACGCGATCGCCGTCCAGGCGAGGGGCGCAAGCAAATTCATAAAAGGGTGGACCTGGGTAGCGTCGATGCGCATTTGTTGATCCTTTTGCTTGTCACTGGCCGACGGGGGCTGGTAATGGGAAAGCTCAATATTCAAGTTCACATCGCCGTCATGATCGAGCAGTTCCGTCTTCTCAATCTCGGTGGCATAGCGAAGTTTTTCCTCGTCGGCCTTATAGTGCAAATACTGTGTTTCCGCATCTGGATCCTGCAAACCGGCAGACCCTGCGCGTGCTCCTTGCTTGTAGCCTGGGCTGCTGGTATTTACGCTATCGAAGAAGCCATTCCAGAATTCGTAGGCATCGTGCGGCGCCTCGGCACTGGAGACGTCGTACCGTTCCAACGCAGAAGCGGAATCTGCATCAAACATTGCAGAGGCAAAGGCCAAGGCGAGCGCGTTGCCCGAGAAAGTCCGGCGGGAGATCGACATAGAGAACTCCTAAGTTTCGCTGAATGGGGCCGATGCAGAGGGGAAGAAAACTCATAGCAGCATACTCCAAAGCAGACTGAGCGCGCTCACATTCCGTGCTACAATTCGGCGATTTTCTCTGCGGAGCTCATATCTATGTCTGCCTGGCGGGTTCTCCTTGCGGTTTTCTGCCTATTCGCGCCGATGCTCCGGGCACAGCAGAAGTATGCCCTGCTAATCGGCATCGACACCTACCAGCCGCCTAATACGGTAATAAAGCCTCCTCCCGGAGTATCCAGCGGACGTTTCGCCCCGGGCGCACCGCTTTTCACCAATCTCGCCGGTCCGACCAATGACGTTGCTTCCGTGCGCCAGGTGCTCACCAGCGCAAAATTCGGCTTTCCCAATGACGACCAACACATTCACCTGCTGGAAAACGGTGAGGCGACGCGAGTGGGCATCCTGGCGGCGATGAACAAATATTTAATTAATGAGCCGCAGAAGGGAGACATTGTTGTCCTCTATGTCGCCGCCCATGGGTCCTTGCGAGTTAACACAAAATCGAAGAAGCAAACCTTCGATCTTGGGGGTAAGCCCACCCCACTCGATAACACCATAGTGCCCGCGGACGCTTATCTGGGTGCGGAGGATGTTCGCGACCGCGAAATGGCTCGCATTTTCAACCAGGCTTTGGACAAAGGAATTCGCCTGACCGCCATTTTCGATACCTGCCATTCAGGGGGCACAGCGCGTGGGGCGCAGAGCGGGCCCAGGATGGCGGCGCGCATGCTGGCCTACGATCCCCGGGATATCGCGGAGCCTCCTGACGTCGATGCCGGCGGCACACCGGTGATCGCACCGGAAGACCGCAGTGACAATTCCGCCCTGATCCTGGCGGCAACACAAGTTGACCAGAAGGCGATGGAGCTGGCGGATGCTTCACCCCCGCACGGCGCCTTTACCCTGGCGTTGATCGATGCATTGCAGGCGCTGCCGGCTAATATTCCTGCGGTCGATCTTTGGAAGCGGGTGCAGGTGGGCCTGGAAGTTGAGGGCATAACCGATCAGCAACCGGTGCTCGACGGAACCAAACGGCGAAAACAGCAACCGCTGTTCGGTGGAGAAGCCGATACCGGCAAAGTGCGGGCGGCGGTCCAACAGGTGCAGGACCAAGGAGTGATCCTAGACATCGGCGCGGTGTCAGACATCGGCATCGGCAGCGAGTTCGTATCCATTCTCCCGGCTGCAGGCGAGAAAGTAGCCCTCCGCATCACGGAGGCCGAGGGTATCGATCGCTCCAAAGCTACAGTGGTTTCTCCTGCGGGCGCGAAGGTGGCTGCCAAAGATGTCTTTGAATTGGCAAAATGGGTCCCCGCCAAAAAACCGAACCTGTACTTCTGGGTGCCTGTCTCTCAGTTGACCCAGGCGCAGATTACCGCTGCGGTGAGCGAAGCTCGATTGTCGGGTGTCCGTCTAGTGAATGATCCGACCCGCGAAGCATGGAGCTATCTCATCAGCTGGGATGGTTCGCAGTGGACTACGCAGAAAGCCGGGGTCCGCGGCGCAGATCCGCTCGCAGCAACCCTGACTGCAGACCTCATCAAGCGCAAGTTACCAAAAGACGCAGTGGTGTGGCTCAACCTGCCTCCGGCAGCGGAGGTGAGCACCCCGTTGCTGAGGAACGATCCAACCAGCGCCGCGCAAACTACCGCGAGCGAAGTCCAGGCGATGTATGTTCTGGCAGGCACGGTCACGGAAAGCGGCCCTGCGTATACCTGGTACAACCGGGGCGAGTTGATTGCCGGCCGCCAGACACCGGCGGGTTACGGAAACGGCTGCTCGGCGGATTCTCCCTACCCCATCCGTACGGAATGGGCTTCCGGTGTCGATACGGTAGCTACGCTCACCCAGTTTGCGGCCGGGCTTGCCAAGCTCAACGGATGGGTCCAGCTACTGCAATCAGGCGCAGCCGGCGGCGGCTCCGATTATCCCTACCACCTCTCCCTGCTGCGTGAAGCCGACAGTACGACCGCGGAGGACAAGGGAAAAACCCATGCCGACGATGTTTACCAAATCATGCTCCAGGCTCGCGGAGATACGCGGGCTGATCCACGTTGGGTCTATGTGTTGGCGATTGATTGCCAGGGAAAGGGAGACTTGATGTTCCCGCAACAGGGCGGCAACAATCGCTATCCCCTGGAAGCCGGCAGGCTCGACCAGATTCGGCTGCCTGGCGCAAGGTTTAAAATCTCGCCTCCATTTGGAACCGACACCTATGTACTTTTGTCGACGTCGACGCAGCTAGCCAATCCTGACGCGCTGAGCTTCGAAAGCGTGACTCGGGGTCCGCTCAAAGAACCGTCTTCACCGGTCGAGATGCTGCTGATTTCTACCAGTGCGGGAGAGCAGGGAGCCACCTTGGAGACGCCTACGGACTGGGGAGTGGAATACCTGCAGATGCATAGCCAGCCGGAAAAAGCACCGTGAGTGTTACTTTACGAATTTCAGATTGGTATCGCCGTAGAGTACATAAGCCAACGCGGTAGGGTTGCCCGTATCCTTATAGACCTCGCGTCGCGTGCGCTCCAGGGCCGCGCTCACATCCACTGGGCCGCTAGCCAGCCCATCTTGTACCAGCTGATAAAAGTGCACTGAGAATTTAGCTGCTACCTGGTCGTTGACTGGCCATAGTGCGCCAATATATCCAATGGCGCCCTTGCTCAGGACCGCGGGACCGAAGCCATCCACGAAGTTGCCGCTGCGCGTCGCATTTCCGACATCGCATGCATTGAAGAAGAAAAAAGTATGGCTTAACGGTGGACTTTGCGCCATCGAGCGCCACGATGTCACGTCCAGAGCTCCATCTTCCAGTAAGATCTCAAACTCATTGTTGGCCGCATCCAATTCTCCGTGTCCTGCAAAATGAACAATGCCTTGAGGCGGATTTTGAAAGAGTGCTTTCAATGCATTCCTGTTTCCGTTGATGGCGCTGTAGCCGCTTAGCCGGGCAAGCTGCTGGGTCTCTTCTGCCTCCCCATCCAGCGATCGACTGCCGGTGTAGTGCGGCGCAATCACAAACGTATGAGGAATATTCTCTGAGTACGGAGGGTTTTGCGTCATTGCCCCACCACTGGTATCCCAGCGAGCCACAGAATAATCCAGGCCAAGAAAGTTCTGTTCATCAGTGCCGTCTTCCCGTACCGGCCGCATCAACTCCCACGGTATGTCCGGCTGGTCCGATTCAATCTGAATGGTACGAAACAGCTTGCCCCGTGCGGCGATCGTTGCCCAAAAAGCCCTTTTGAATACGTCGGGCGCATAGTGCTGATAGAGCACCTCCCCGAACCCTTTTGCGTGTTCGCTTACGCGGTCGGGAGCAATCAACTGGGATCCACGCCCGGCACTCGCAGGCGAATGTTGTGCGAGCCACTCTGGAAAGCCGGTTAAATCCGGTAACTTGCCCGGGGGAAGATGAAAGTATGGGGAAAAGATGAATACGTTGTTATCCCTGATGAAGACCAGCAGGTCTGGTTTGGGCACCGTGTTGTCGAGAGCTCCAGATGCATTGCCGACCGACGCCGCCGTGGTTGCCATTGGTCTGCTGGGAGGTTCCGCAGCCTGCTGGGGCGTAGTGGGGATGACGTGAACATCCCGGCTGATGAACGCCAGGTACGCATTGTTGTAGCCAAAAGTGGCCACCAAATGGATCACGCCACTGGCCGCGGCCGCAGGGCTGGCTTTGACAACAAAGGTGGCCGCGGTGGCATTACCGTGGCGCGGCAACTCGATACTGGTCATTCCCGTTCCGTGACTAAATACCAAGCCGTCTCCGGCCAGAGTCACGTCCAATTTCCAGCTCTGCTGTGGGGTGGCCGGCAGGGTGAACACCAATTTGCCCTCAGGAGTCGAATCTCCATTGAGGATTTCTGCGTTGCTTAGCTTCTGCTCCGTCAGCGAAACAACGACGGTGAAGTCCTGGCCCGCGGCTACAGATTCCGGACTTAGGAGCAAGGGATATGTTTCCACCCGCTCTTGTGCCGGTGTGGAATCTGACTGGGTTACCGGGACCTTGCTTGGGGTGGCAGCCGGCGACCTGGTATCCATCGATACGTCATTGCCGATGGAGTTTGTGGAAGGAGCTCGCGTGTTGACCGTAGGACTACGCCCAAAGACAAGCCAAAGCGAAATGGCCACACCAGCAATCGCCAGCCAGTATTTCTTTTCAAGAGCCATGTTAGTGCGGGCAATATATCACCCTCACCGCTTGGTGAGAAGATGCCATGGTCATGGCCGCCCAAATATAGGTGGGTGACCCAGGTCTCAGCGAGAACTTTGCGCTTATAAAATCGTGATCTTACCGTCAGGCGTCTTGGTGAAGGCGTGAAGCGTGTTGCCATTCTGATCGAGATGGCGCAAGGTCATCAGTCGTTCGCTTACCGAAATATGGCTGAACCCATACACCGTCTTTGCGTAAGGTCCACGCTGCGAAGGGTCAATCTTGAGCGTGTATAAGTCGGCTCCGGCGCCTCCGGAAAGGAAATGGCTGGTTGGATGACCTTCGAACTCCAGGTGCTGCATGTCATGGTCATGGCCGGCCATGTATAAGTCGACATGATATTTGCGGAATAGGGGGTCCCAATCACGAATCAATACGGGATGGTCTCCGTGGGGACCGTCGGAGAGGACCGGATGGTGCGCGATGACAGCCAGAAAAGGAGTTGTTCTGGAGCGCTTCAACTGGGTTTCAAACCAGGCAAGCTGTTCCGCTTGTTGCTCTGGTGTCAGCGTAAAATCGCGCCCAGACTTTTCCTTGCCGTCCGTGCGCGGCATATTGCTGTCCAGCGCCAGAAACGTAACCGTTGGATCTTTGGCGGGAAACTCAAAGCGATACCAGCGCGCCGGCATCGTCCAGCGGCTTCGTCCGTTGCGTGCGTACTCGAGCTCGGCATCGACTTTGCTTTCAGGGTAGTACTGATAATCGTGGTTTCCCAGTACCGCATAGGCAGGGCAGGGAAAATCCTGGGCCGGGTACAGGTCTTCGAAGTGTGTTTTCCAACGCGCGGAACCGGCGCCTCCGGCCAGTTCGCCGTACCAGTTGTCGCCGAGCATCAGCAGCGCCTGGGCCCGAAGTGAATGCCGTTTGGCATACGCCCGCAAGCCCGCGGCTACCTGTACTTGTGCCGCGTCGTCCTCGTATCCCCAATCCCCAAGCGCCAAAATGTGCGCAGCAGCCGGGTCCGCCGGCACAGCGCGAGCGAGAGTTCGAAAAGATCCCAGGCCGGTCAATGCGCTAAAGGCAAAACTCTAGCGCAGAAAGCGCCGGCGGGTCAGGGCGTCAGCAGGGGAACGAAGCACGGCCATACACGGGATTTATACCATCCCCGTGCGAATGGAGAATAAACTGCCAACGGCGGGGCGACTAGTCCCCCGGCGGCTGATCTGGTTCACGCCGGTGCCAGCGGTAAGCGGCCACCGAGTTTTTCCAAAAGAATTTTTCTTCGGCCACAGGGCCTTTGGCCGCGACATAGTTGCGCACAATCGAAAAGGTTTCCTCGTAGGTTGCATGGTGGTCGCTGTTGGGCCAGTCGCTGGCGTATAAGACGTGGTCTTCGCCGAAGACATTCCAAAGCTCCTCCAGCCTGTCGTGATTAAAGCTCGGGGCCACCGGAGCTGTCTGTTCACTGTGCGCGAGAGCTACCTCAGATAGCTTGACGAAGACGTTCTTGTTTTTCGCCAGCTGTCGCAGGACCGACCAATACTCGTCGCGCGTTGCTGCAGGCACTGCCGCACTTGGCAGGTGATCGATCACGATCCGCAACTCAGGGATGTGGTCCGCCACGCCGGAGATCGCGCGAATAAGGTTTACATCGGGATTCGCACTGTCGAGCACCAGGCCCTGGTCGGCCAACATCTTCAGCCCAGGAAGGAATTCCGGTTTCTGCGCATCTAGGCCTAAGTCCCTTCCCCACAAATTGCCGTAGCGTATGCCCAGAAACAGCGGATTGGCATGCAGCCGTTCCAGGTCCTTTTGATACGTATCCGTTCCCGGAACCAGGTCGCCGACGATGCCTACAATGATGGGATGGTTAGCGGCTACGCGTAGCACCCAGTCGTTATCGCTGACCAGGGGGCTGGCCTCGACCACGACGGCACCCACCACTCCGAACGGCCGGGCAATGCGGGCATACCGCCCAGGCAGGGCAGCTTTGTAAAGCGCCGTATCGGTCTTTTCGGGCCAGGGGATGCCCCCCGGACGGCTGGGATCGAACAGATGAATGTGGGTGTCGATAATCGGGGTTTTTCCTGGAAGCGCATGGGTGACCTGCGTGGCAGCCCAGCACCCGGCGATCGAAGCACCGAGGGAGAGAAATTCGCGCCTCTGCATGGATCACCTCTCGAAGGCCCGAAGCTTCGCCCCGACCCTGTCACGGTATCAGATGAAATGCTTTAGAATTCTCCTTTCTTTGGAGGAGCTTTGCAAAGACGCCATTTCCTGACTTCATCCCTGGCTGCAGCGGCGGCTGCGTTGACCTCGAGCGACTCTCACGCGCAGACGCCTGCCCCCAAGGGCCGCGAGTACTACGAACTGCGCAAGTATCGGCTGCGTTCAGGGCCGCAAACCAAACTGCTGCAAAGCTACCTGGAAAATGCGCTGATTCCCGCGCTCAACCGAGCCGGCTTCTCGCCCATCGGCGCGTTTAACCTCGACATCGGCCCGGAAACCCCGGCGACCTATTTACTTATTCCTTCCACCTCTCTCGAGTCACTCGTAACGGCCGAGCTCCAGATGGTAAAAGATGAGGAATTTATGAAAGCAGCGGCGCCCTTCTGGAACGCACCGGCGGCCGCGCCTGCTTTTGAACGAATAGAAAGCTCGCTCATGATCGCCTTCGAAGGCTGGCCCAAGTTGGTCGTGCCACCCGTGACCGCACAGCACGGAAAAAGAGTTTTCCAGCTCCGCACCTACGAAAGCCCGAGCAACCAGGACCACGTCGTCAAGGTGGAAATGTTTCACAAGGGGGAGTTTGAAGTATTTGCCCGTGCCGGTTTCTGGCAGGTGTTCTTCGGTGACACCTTGATCGGACCTCGCCTACCCCAGTTGACCTACATGGTCGGTTACCCGGATCTTTCTGAGATAGACGTGAAGTGGGATGCGTTTCGCGCCGATCCGGAATGGAAGAAGCTGTCTTCTTTGCCCAGGTACAGTTCCGAATCGATTGTCGATACCATTTCCAACCTGGTGCTCAGGCCGGCATCATTTTCTCAGATATAGGGCTAAGCTGTTTCGCAATTGGTGTAGCCCGCAGCGACAGGCCTTGTCGTGGTTTTCTCTCAAGGAAAACCACTCCTCCCGATCTTTGCCAGACCGCCGTAATTGCGAAACTGCTCTATTCATCGAGCCCGAGCTCTTTGATGCCTTTGCCGCCGTGTTTCTTCAGGTCCGCCAGCAGCCCTTCGTCTGACAGGTCAAGCGTGTGGGAGTGCTTCCAGTCATGGCGCACCACGTCATGCAGGCGGTCAACGATGTGCTTGTCAACCACCTCGATGGCCAGCTCGCGCCGGCTGCTAAAACTACCGGGGGCCAGGTTGATCGATCCCACGATCGCCTTTTCTCCGTCGGCCAGGAGCATTTTTGCATGAAGCTTAAGATGCTTCAGTTTGCGTACTTCGACGCCCACGTCATTGAGGATCCGTAACCCTCCGACGCCTTCCAGCAGTTTTTCTTTCTTGAGCGTGTGCGGAGGTCGCGCCATCGCATGCACTTTAACTCCGCGTGTTTTTGCCCGCACCAGGTGTTCGATGATCATCTGGTCCTGATACCGTTCATTCTGTAACCACAGCGAATGCTTGGCATCGTCAATGAACTGGGTAATCCGTTCGCGGCCATTTCCGCGGCACCAGATCAGATGAGCGCTGTTTCCGGAAGCAAAGTTCTGGCGGCTCCAGTCGGCTTCAAAGCACTCGATGATTTCCGCAACTTCATGCGGCTCCGTGGTGATGATCGCGTAGTCGCGCGTCTCGGTTAGGTTTTCACTTTCCCAATTCAGCGATTTCACGAACGCCGTAGCGCTGTCGATCACCATGGATTTTTCATGGGTGATGTCGAATTCCGGATTGCTATCCAGTACCTGGACCCCGGCCGCCTCTAATGCGGCGCGGCTTTCTTCGTTCTCAGAAACACCATTACGGCGCTTGGGGTTGAGCATGATGCGCACCTTCACACCCCGGTGCTGCGCTTCCACTACCGCCGCGAGTAAGGACGGATCGGTGAAGACGAACATTTTGATGCGCAGTGACTCGGTCGCGCGATGAATTGCGTCCAGGATCGGCTTTGCGGAATCGTCTGGTAAAACAAGCAGACTACGGGACATCTGCGCCTCTAAAGAGCGGCCTTCGCCGGTGATGTATCGAACTGTACACTATACAACTGGGCGTAGGTACCACCCAAAGCCAGTAGCTGGTCGTGCGTGCCTTGTTCGGACACCACCCCGTCTTTCAGCACAATGATTTTGTTCGCGTCGCGGATGGTACTCAGCCGGTGCGCAATGGTAAGTACCGTCCGGCCTTTCATCAATCGTTCCAGCGCCTGGATGACCAGTCTCTCCGACTCCGTATCCAGCGCCGCCGTTGGTTCATCCAGGATCAGGATCGGATTGTTGCGGATGATGGCGCGAGCGATTCCTATGCGTTGCCGCTGGCCGCCGGAGAGAGTATCGCCGCGGTCCCCGACGAAGGTGTCATAGCCATTCGGCATGCGGGCGATGAATTCGTCTGCGTTCGCCAGTTTTGCCGCCTCGATGATCTCGTCATCGGTCGCGCCGGCACGGCCGTATGCAATGTTGTCTCGTACAGTCCCGCGAAAGAGAACTGTCTCCTGCAGAACATAGCCGATTTGGTCACGCAAATTCTGCAATCGATAATCGCGAACATCGATGCCGTCTACCAACACAGCGCCGGCGCTGGGATCGTAAAAGCGGGGAATCAGGCTCATGATGGTTGATTTGCCTCCGCCGGTCGGACCCACCACGCCGATCATTTGTCCCGGTTGAACAGTGAAACTCACATCACGCAGCACGGGACAGCTTTCGTCGTACGCGAAAGCCACGTGATCAAAGGCGATTTCACCCTGGATTACCTTCTCGCTGGGCTCTGCCTTTTCCGGGAGGATGGAGTCGGCGTCAAGAATGGTTCGAATGCGTTCCACCGCGACGGCCGTCTGCGCGATGGAGTTATTCATACTCGCCAGGTCTTTCACCGGCTTGAAAAATGAACCCAGGTAAGAGAGAAAGACAGTCAACTCACCAGCGGTCATTCCGCCCGTGAGGATCAGGAGTGAGCCACGCCATAGTACGAACGCAACACAAAAAGAAACGATAATGGCAACGATGGGCGAGAGCAGGGCCTTGACTTGGCGCGCTTTAAGGGCGGCGGCCACAGTTGCCTGGCTGACGACCGCAAGCGCTTGCTGTTCAAGTTCCTGGCGCCCGAACGCGGTGACCACTCGTATCGATTCCAGGTCCTGCTGCACTACGGCCACTATGTTGCTTTGCTGCTTGCGTACTTCGTGGGTCGAGCTCTTGACTGCCTTCTTGAACCTTGAGGCCAGCAGCAGCAGCAAGGGAGTGATCGCAACCGCGATCAGGGTGAAATCCCAGTTGAGAAAAAACATCACGACCAGCATTCCCAAGATCGTGAACATGTCGACCAGGATTCCGAGTGTGGCAGAGGAGGCGAAGTTCTGGATGGTGAGCACGTCGGCGGTAATGGTGCTCAGCAGAACGCCTGACTGATGAGTGTCGTAGTAGCGCAACGACAGGTACTGAAGATGATGGTAGGTGCGCATGCGCAGGTCATTCGCCACCCACTGCCCGACGCTTTCGGTGTAGTAGTTAGCTATGTAGGACCCGGCAGCGTTCAAGACAGCAATCAAAATAACGGCAAGGGCCGCGATCTCTGCAAGATGGGCCCGGTGAGCATGGGCGAGCAAGGGCTTGATTAGATGGCCGATCCAGGGATCAAGTTTGCGGCCGACGACCACGTTGTCGATGATGATTTTGAGTGGCCATGGCGCCGCCAGGGTCATGGTGCTCTGGACCAGCATGGCCACCAGAATTATGGCCAAACTACCCCGATAGGGGCGGAGCAATCCCCGAATGAGGGGCATCATGCCCGGGTCATTGGGGTCTTTTCCGCTATCCTGGTCCATGGGCCCGTCAACCACTCTGGTACACCTCTCACGCAAGGATGGGGTTTACCATACTCTAAACGTTCACCCGCCCCGCTGTCTCCGCTTTCCCGCGGGCTTCGGAAGCCAGGATAACCGTCGATTCCCAGGTTTTATTTGTGGTCGAGAAGTCAGGTTTTAGAGGTTTGCGGAAGAGTCAGTGCGTCTGGCGGCCGATCAATTCGAATCAAATTGCAATTCGGACGTATCTGCACCCGTGCCTGACCGCCGCATTACAAAATAGAGGGCCAAGCCGACCGCGATCCATAATACTCCCAGCAATTGCGCGCTATGGCTCAGGTTTAGCCAGATGAACAGGTCGATCAGCAGACCAGCCAAGGGCACCACCAACGCCCCCGGCGCCTTGCTTTTGCCGCGGATGGCGTAATGCACAATCGCCGCCAGGTTCACGCCCATGAAGGCGATAAAGGCTCCAAAATTGAGCAATTCCGCGCCTTGCCCGTAAGTCATAAGGAACACTCCGGCCAACATGCACGTGCCCACCAGGAGGACGTTATTTCGTGGGATACCGGTGCCAGGATGGATTGCAGCGAAGAAGCCCGAAGGCAGAGCCTTCCCGCGACCCATTCCATAGAGCAGCCGCGACGCACCGAACTGGCTTGCGATACCCGAACCCATGTTCGCGATCAGCAGGGTTGCATTCAGAAGCTGAAACAGAAACTTGCCTCCCACGCGCATCGCCACGTGGACGTAGGCTGTGTCTACCATGGATTCTGGGTAGGGCGTACGGAAGGGCCATGCGAGTTGGGCCACGTAGACTTCGATTGAGGAGAGCACTCCGACGATAAGACAGGTAAAGACCGTTGCCAGCAAAATGTTGCGCCTTGGGTTCTCTACCTCCTCTGACATGGTCGAAATCCCATCGAATCCCATGTACGTCAAGACCGCGACCGATGTCCCTCGAAACAATCGCGACGGGGAAAAGGTCGCCGGATCGTAGAAGGGAAGAAGCCACTGACCCGCCACAGGCCGCACCACGAATGCTATATAGCGCACCGCGTACGCCAGAAATATGACCAACACGATGCTCATGCCGATGGTCAGGATTGTATTTACCCGGCTTGAGGCTTGCACTCCGCGCAAGTTCAGCGCCGTGAATATGAGAACGAATGCCACGGCCCAGGCAGCATAAGGGACACCCGGCAATACATTTTGCGCGGCGGCGCTGCACCAGATCGCACAGATGATCGGGTTCAGCAGATAATCCATCAGCATGGACCAGCCCACTACGTAGCCCAATAAAGGGTGTAGCTCTTTGGCAACATAGGTATATGCCGAGCCGGCGCTGGGATAGACGCGTGCCATTCGCCCATAGCTCACCGCCGTGAGCAGCATTGCAGCCATGCCGATTAGGATGGTCGTCACGACTTGGCCGCCGGCTACATTGCTGACGACCCCGTAAATACCCATGGGTGCGATCGGCTGGATGATCACGATGCCGTACAACACCAGATGCCGCAGCTTCAGGGATCGCCGCAGTCCTGTTGGCAATCCTGTTCCCGCCTCTGCCGTTACTGATCCTGTTGCCTTGTCCAGCGGATACCTCTTTCCCTTATGCGGCCTGGTTGTCTGCTTAATTCCCGGGTCATGACCAATTCAGCGAGGTCGAATACGTTAGAGATGTTCGGAAAGGCTAATGGTATGCGAGCGGGGATTGTCAGTCCAATCGAACAGGCAAACACAATGGCATAACTTCTCGGCCAACTTCATTTGGCAGTGGCGATCAGGTGGAAGATCTGGGCTCCATATTTTTCTACAATTCCCATTCCTACGCCCGGCACAGCGAGCAAGTCAGAGTCGCTCCTCGGGCAAGTGCTTGCTATATTGCGCAACGTGCGATCACCAAAGATGCGAAAGGCGGGCATTTTTCTCCGCTTGGCCTCGGTCAATCGCCAGGCACGCAATGCTTGTTCCAGGCGCGCCTGGCGCTCCGGTGGAGGCGCATCTGACGCTGTTGCCGCGGCGGCACGTTTTTTGGCGCGTTTTGGAGTGGCTCCCGGAGCGGCTGCATCTCTCATCACGAACAGGTGGGCCTGACTCTCATTGAAGTTGAGTCCTGCGGGCAAAATGCTGACGTTCCGGTAAGGGATGCGCTTGCCTTGCGTCTCGAAAACGGCATCGGTAAACGACAGCAGTTCTGCCCGGGCCATGGCCCCCAGAACTTCTTCGAAGGTATCCCGGCTGAGGTCGTTATCGGGATAGAGGTCGGTGTGCAGCTTTCCCGTGGATCGGGCAGGAACAGATCGCAGTTTTCTAAGAATGCGATCGAAAGCGATTTTTTCCGCATGCGTCGGAGTGCGAAACTTTTGTGCAACGCAGTTAGCCGGCTCGCAAAAGTCGCATATTCCGCATCCCTCAGCAGTGTCTGACGTATCCCCGAAATGGTGAACAAGTGATTTCATGCGGCAGTGGTGGCCCTCCGCGAAGCGGATAATCTCCTCCAGCTGACTCTGCTTCTGATCGGCCTGCTGGGTATAGGAAGCTCGCCAACTGTTTACGCCAAGGCTTACATTCTCGGCAAAATCCACCACCGCGCCTTTGTGAATCCACAGCTTCTCCAAGGCTTTGTCGAAGATGTCTTCATCCATCTTCGCCAGCTTGCGCACTGCTTCCTTGGGTTGGGATTGGCCGGAAAGCAGGGTAAAGATGCGGTCCAGCAACGCAACCGGAGGATAATCTCGCCCGAAGAAGAAGTCATGGGTGTGGCGATCCGCATAGGAGTACATCAGAATGGCGCGGCTGGGCTTTCCATCCCTGCCTGCGCGGCCTATTTCCTGATAGTAACCCTCCAGACTGCCTGGAAACGCAGTGTGAATCACCGTGCGGACATCGGCTTTATCAATGCCCATGCCGAAGGCCGTGGTCGCTACCATGACATCCGCCTTACCTGCCATGAACTGTTCCTGCACCCGCCGCCTTCGTTGGGCGTCGAGCCCGGCATGATAGCCGGCCACGCGAAAGTCGCGTGCCCAGGCGCCTGCGAGAGCCTCGGCTTGTTTACGCGTGGGCGTGTAGACAATGGCAGGACGGTTGACGGCCTCACGCAGGATGGCATGCGCCAGCCCGGGCCGATTGGAGGGCAGTGCCTCCACAATCTCGATACCGATATTTTCCCGGCGAAACCCGTGAATGAACTGCTTGATGCCGCTCAGCCCCAGCTGGGCCGCGATGTCTTTCTGTACCAGGGGAGTGGCGGTTGCAGTAAGAGCGAGTACCGGCGCGGGGCGAAAGCTCGGCAGATACTGGCCCAGCATACGGTAATCGGGACGAAAGTCGTGGCCCCATTGCGAGATGCAATGCGCTTCATCGATGGCGATCAGCGCAGGCTTTCGTTTGGCCAACATCTCAGGAAAACCGGGCACGCGAAGCCGCTCGGGAGCGATAAACAGGAACTGAAGGTTGCCCTTTATGTAGTCGATACAAGCCTGCCGGGAGCTCTCACGGTCGCGGCCGGAGTGGATGCACTCGGCCGACAGGCCGAGATCCTTGAGCTTGCGCACCTGGTCGTCCATCAAGGCGATCAGCGGGCTGATTACCAGCGTCGTCCCGCCACGCGCCAGGCCCGGTAATTGATAGCAAAGTGATTTGCCTGATCCTGTGGGCATCACCAGCAGCGCGTCTTCGCCTGCCGTCACGGCCTGGCACACCGCCTGTTGGTTTGGGCGAAAACTGGAAAATCCAAAAACACTTTTGAGCAACTCGCTGGGGCTGGCGTTGCTGGGGATTGCTTTCGGAGCGGGAGTTTCTTGCGGGGCAGCGTTCACTGGTGTGGTTTCGCTCACCCGGCCCACGACCGAGCGCACGTATTCACTAATCCGTTCCAGAAAAGGATCCAGTTGTGCTTCGCCATGCTGGATGCGGTTCAGGAACGCTTCCCATTGCCCGGTCATCGCCGGGCTCTTCACTTCTGGATGTACTACCTCGATCAGGTGGATCCCTTTTTCCGTGGCTTCGAGGCTCTTGCCTGTCCTAATGACGTAGGCGCGCTTCAAAAGCACTTCAATGATGGCTGCCCGGGTGGCTGGTGTTCCGAGGCCGGTCTCCTTCATGGCATCGGAGAGTTCTTTTTCATCCAGACTTTTGCCGGCGGTTTGCATAGCCGTCAGGATCGTGGCGTCGGTGAACCGTTGGGGAGGGCGGGTCTTCTTCTTTTGCGCTTCGACCTTGGTTACTGTCTGTGGCTGGCCCTGGGCGAGCGTCGCTGGCAGCGCCTGGTCGGTTACCTCGGCATCTCTCCCCTGCTCTCGTCTGCGGGTGTCCGCGCCGGGATCGAGAATCTTCCAGCCTGCCTGGCGCACCACTGTTCCGGTAGTTCGGTACCGGTCCACCACCGCTGCACTGCGGATGGCTGTAATCACCGTGGTTACTTCCTGCAGGTAGTCGTTATGCCACAACATGAGCAGGCGCCGGCAGACCAGGTCGTAAATCTTGCTTTCCTCATCCGAGAGCCGATCAGGCTGTTGCTTAACCGCGGTGGGAATAATGGCGTGGTGATCGCTGACCTTGGCGTCGTCGACATAGCGCTTGCCCAGAGTGCGCTCGCCTGTTCCCGGAGCCAATTGTTGTTGATAGGGACCGGAAATGGCCTGCACGATTTTAGGGAGTGTTTCCGCGATATCTGTCGAAAGATGACGGCTGTCGGTGCGGGGATAGCTGATGAGTTTGTGCTGCTCATAAAGCGTCTGCGCCAGATCAAGCGTTTTTTGCGCGCTGAAGCCATAGAGACGGTTGGCATGCCGCTGCAGGTCAGTCAGGTCATAGAGCAATGGCGGTGGCGTACGCACCGTCTCTGAGCTGAGCGTCTCGATGGCGGCGTGGCCGGTTTTCGCCCGCGCTATGATCTGCTCGGCTTCCTTTCCATCGGCGGCCAGTCGACTGCTTTCGTTGGTCTTGACGTCAGGCCGGAACCAGGTGCCGTCATACGTTTCGGTCAGTGCTGTTGCCTGGAAGGTGGCGACCACGTGCAGGTAATCCTCGGGCACGAAGCGTCGTAACGCGAGTTCACGGTCAACGATCATGGCCAGCGTCGGAGTTTGCACCCGGCCGACAGACAGCTCTTCGTTGTAGACGATTGAGTAGGCGCGCGACAGATTCATGCCTACCAGCCAATCGGCGCGGCTGCGTCCGCAGGCAGCGTCGGCCAGCCGGTCATACTCGCTGCCAGGGCGAAGGCTCGCGAATCCTTTCCGGATCGCATCCGGCGTCAGTGAGGAGATCCACAGCCTGCTGAAGGGTTTTTCACTTTTGACCGCTTCGTAGATGTAGCGGAAAATCAGCTCGCCTTCACGCCCCGCATCCGTGGCGCACACGATCCGCGAAACGCGCGGAGAGAGAAGTATCTTTTGCACTACTTCAAACTGCTCTTTGCTGCGCTCGTAGACCACTAGGGGCCATTGATCGGGGAGAATGGGCAGCGACTCGAGTCGCCACTGCTTCCACTGGGGATTCATCTGGTGGGGCTCAGCCAGCGCAACCAGGTGCCCGATGGCCCAGGTGACCACGTATCCATTGCCCTGCAGATAGCCGTTCCCCCGCTTGTCGGCCCCTAATACACGAGCAATGTCACGCGCCACCGAGGGCTTTTCCGCCAGAACTGCGATGGTGCCGGATTCCTGTTCACTCATTTTGCTTCTCTCAGTCTAATCCCTCCTCGCAGAGGAGGCCTTGTGGGCGCCTTTGCGGCGGCGGCGCCAGTGGAGGGACCAGCGGTTCTACTGTTGCGGCAACATGAGAAATGTTTTAATCAACTGTGGACGTTTCCCTCGATCAGATAAGAAAAGCAGAACAGCGAATTCGCGATTTCATCTACTTCTCCCCCTGCCAGCTCTCGGCGGCTCTTTCCGAAGTGACCGGCCAACAGGTGTACCTGAAGCTGGATAACCTGCAGCGGACCGGCGCCTTCAAAGAACGCGGTGCGCTGAACCGGATTCTGCTCTTGAGCGATGACGAAAAGCGGCGCGGAGTCGTCGCCGCCAGTGCGGGCAATCACGCCCAGGCCGTCGCCTACCATGCCACCCAGCGCGGCGTAGCGGCGCGTATCGTCATGCCGCTCATGACCCCGCTGGTGAAAATCTCAGCAACCCGTGGATTCGGGGCCGAGGTGATCCTCCAGGGAGCAAATTACGATGAGGCATGTGTGGAAGCACTCCGCATCTGCGAATTGGAGGGGATGACTTTTCTGCATCCTTTCGATGACCATGCGGTCATCAATGGTCAAGGCACGATCGGTCTTGAATTACTGGAGCAGGTGCAGGGCCTCGAAGCCGTCGTCGTGCCAATCGGCGGCGGTGGGCTGATCAGCGGTGTGGCCTGTGCATTGAAAGAAGCCAACCCGGCGATCCGCGTTGTGGGTGTCGAAACGGAGCGTCTTCCTTCCATGCTGCGCGCGATTGAGAACGGAAGCCCGGTCACCCTGCCGGCGGAAGCCACGATTGCGGATGGCATTGCTGTGCGTCGCGCAGGGGATCTCACTCTGCCCCTGGTGAAACGATTTGTCGACGAGATCGTCACCGTCGATGAAGAGGAGATTGCCAACGCCATCATGGTTTTGCTGGAAAGAGAAAAAACCCTGGCGGAGGGTGCGGGAGCCGTGGCGCTGGCGGCCCTGCTACAGAAGAAGACCTCACTGAAAGGGCAACGAACAGCGGTTTTGGTCTGCGGCGGAAACATCGATGTAAGTCTCCTGGCCAGGATTATCGAACGCGGCCTGGTGAAGGATAGCCGGCGGGTGCGCATCCGGGTCCATCTGGCGGACCGGCCCGGTGCTCTCCATCAGCTGACAAAGATCCTCTCCGATCAGCGTGCAAACATTGTCGAAACCTTACACAACCGTGCCTATTACGGCGTCAATTTGGGCGATACCGTCATCGACATCACGCTCGAAACGCGCGGCGCCGCGCATATTGTCGCGATTGGCGAAGCACTTGAGGCCGAGGGCTACCGATATGAGCGTATCCAGTAAACCAATGCAGGAATTTATGCGGCTGAAGCGCCTTCCGCCGTATGTCTTCAACATCACCGGCGAACTGAAGGCTGCTGCCCGGGCGCGCGGAGAAGACATTATTGACTTTGGTATGGGCAACCCTGATGGCGCTACGCCCAAGCACATCGTCGACAAGATGATCGAAGCAGCGGGCAAGACCGCGACCCACCGCTATTCTTTGTCGAAGGGAATTCCAAGACTGCGCAAAGCAATTTGTAATTGGTACCTCAAACGGTATGGGGTTGAGCTTGATCCGCTCATCGAGGCAATTGTGACCATAGGTTCCAAAGAAGGAATCGCTCACCTCTGCCTGGCCACGCTCGACCGCGGGGATGTGGTGGCGGTGCCCAGCCCCAGTTATCCAATTCACATTTATGGTCCGGTGATCGCGGGAGCGAACGTTCGCGCCATCCCGGTGCACAGCACCGATGATTTTCTAGCGGAGTTGGAGCATGCCGTCCCTCTGATGTATCCACGTCCGAAAATGCTGATTCTGAATTTTCCTGCCAATCCCACCACGCAGTGTGTGGACCTGGCATTTTTCGAGCGAGTCGTCGCTCTCTGTAAAGAATTCCAAATCTACCTGGTGCATGATCTGGCCTATGCTGACATCGTTTTCGATGGATATCGTGCGCCGTCAATCCTGCAGGTACCGGGAGCGAAGGAGATTGCGGTCGAGTTTTTCACTTTGTCGAAGAGCTACAACATGCCCGGCTGGCGGGTGGGTTTTATGGTGGGCAATCCTGAGATGGTGGCAGCCCTGGGCCGGCTGAAGAGCTATTTTGATTACGGAACGTTCACGCCGATTCAGGTGGCTTCCATCCTCGCCCTGGAAGGTCCGCAGGAGTGTGTGCAGGAAATTTGCGACAACTACCGCAAGCGGCGGGATGTCCTCGTTAAGGGATTGAATCAACTGAACTGGCAAGTGCCATTGCCCAAGGCCACGATGTTTGTTTGGGCATCCATCCCGGAGCGGTATAAAGCGATGGGCTCGCTTGAATTTTCCAAAAAACTCCTGACCGAGGCCAAGGTCGCGGTCAGCCCTGGCGTCGGATTTGGGGAGCACGGGGATGAGCACGTGCGTTTTTCGCTGATTGAGAACGAAGAACGAACCAGGCAGGCACTGCGGGGCATCAAGCAGATGTTCCAGCAAGAGAGCACCTAGAGCACTCAGTCCGTCCTGATTTTTCCAGCGGAGCCCGCTCACCAAGGCGGTGATGCGGGCCTGCCGGGACTCTTCGGTGCCCATGATTGTTGCAAAATCAGTTCTCAGCTGTTGGTGGGAACGCCAGACTGATTTTGTTGTCTTTTCGCACGGCGATCCTGCTTCATCTGCTCGTACTGCTGCCGTTGCGTATCCGTCAGGATTGCTTCGATCTTACTATTGCTGTCGCGCGCAATACCGTGAAGCTGTGCCTTTCTATCTGAAGGAGCAAGGTTGGTGTTGCTGCGCACATCCTGTACCCGCTGATCGCGGTCGGCGAGGATTGGTTCAATCTTTGCTGTTTGATCGGATGACAGACCTAGTTTCCTTGCCATCCTCTTTGCCTGGCGTTGAGGGTCAGGAGCCTTGTGCGGCTGGGTGGAAGACGCGTCCGAAGTGGGTGTAGAACTTACTCCCGCAGTTGTCTGATCCTGTGCAAGCAGTGAGTTTGCGGTTAAACCAGCGAGCAGTACAAAGCCGAGAAGAGTTGAAGGGAAACTGATTCGCATATAAACCTTTCTGGAGATATCTAATTCCTTCATCCTGTTTAGAAAAACACCAGAAGAACAGTGATGTTGCGCGAGAGGTATGCGAGTCAAGCGGTAGAGCCGATGCTTGCATCCGCCCCTCCCCTGGCTCCGCTTTCCGGCATTGTTCACTTCTGGACAAGGATCTCCGAATCCGGACAAAGTGTCTTACCAGACCGGAATCCCTGTGCAGCTATAGTCCTTGGAATGAAGCATTCTCGGCTGGCAAAGTTCGGAAGTAAACGTGCACTGTAAGGGCCGCAACCAGCCTTGCGCACGGAGGTTTTCCTTGGGCACTCTGTTTCAGGACATTCGGTTTGCGTTTCGTCAGCTCAGAAAAGCTCCTAACTTCGCCGCCGCCGCGGTGCTGACGCTGGCCCTTGGCATTGGCGCCAACACAGCCATTTTCAGCCTGGTGAATTCGCTTCTGCTTAAGCCGCTCCCAGTGCTTGATCCGCAGCAGATTGCAACCCTGGCTCCCCGCGAAAACAAAGGACCCTTGCAACTGGGGCTTTCCTGGAACGAATACAAGGAGGTGCGCGCGCAAAGCACACGTTCCTTCAGCGATCTTCTTGCCTACACCATGAGCATTGACGGTCTGGCAGTAAATGGGCAGAAGCCGGACCGGATTATGACCACGTACGTCAGTGGCAACTTCTTCGAGGGGTTGGGACTGAAGCCCGCTGCCGGGCGCCTGCTGCTCCGCAGCGAAGGAGAGGTTCTGGGTCAGGATCCCGTGGTCGTTCTTGGCTACCAGTACTGGCAGGAGAGGTTCAACGGCGATCCTAATGTGGTGGGGCAAATTGTCACGTTGGATCGTCACCCGGTGACGATCGTCGGCGTGGCGCCGAAAGACTTCTTCGGCATGAATCCCTTTCTAACCATGGCAGCCTACCTGCCTTTGTCGGAGCTGCCCCTCGGCGGCACGCCTGCCGATGTGATCAACAACTGGCAAAACAGGATGTTCATCGTCAACGGGCGTCTGCGTCCCGAAGTGAGTCTGAAACAGGCGAACGCCGCCCTGAACGTAATTGCTCAAGGCCTGAACCGGCTGCACCCGGAGTTTGAAAAGAAGCTCACCATAGAGGCGCACCCGGAACCGCAACTGCGCATCAATCCAGGCGACCCTAACACTATGTACATCATCGCGGGCCTCTTTCTATCGCTCGCCGTGATGGTGCTTCTGCTGGCGTGCGTGAATGTCGCGAACCTGGTGCTGGTGCGGGCCACGGCCCGCGAGCGAGAGATGGCGATCCGGTCTGCGCTGGGAGCCAGGCACACGCGTCTGGTTGCTCAGATGATCACCGAGAGCGCGTTGCTGGCGCTGATGGGCGGAGTGATGGGCGTGGTTCTGGGCATGTTCGCCAACAATGCCCTGAGCCATCTCGACCTGCACACAGATCTTCCGCTCAGGTTTAGCTTTGCCTTCGACTGGCGCATCTTCTTCTACTCCTTTGCGATTGCCATGCTGGCAGGAATCGGGGTGGGGCTTGCGCCTGCGCTGAACCTTGCCCGGGCGAATGTGAACGCAGTGTTGCACGAAGGGAGTCGGGGCGTGACCAGCGGGCGCCACTGGCTTCGCGATGGACTGGTTGCCGTGCAGATTGCCGGTTCCCTGGTGTTGCTGGTGGTCGCTGCCTTGTTTGTGCGCAGTCTCTCGGCGATGCAGACGATGGACTTCGGTTTCAAGCCAGATCACGTGCTGAACTTCGTCGTTGACTCTAATGAGATCGGGATGAACGATGCCGAGGCCCGGGAGTTGACCGCTCGCATTGCAGCCCGCCTCCATCAGCTCGACGGAGTGAACTATGTGAGCCACGCAAACACGCTTCCATTTAGTTATTTCAACAATGGCGGCGACCGGATGATCATCGATGGAGCCGCAGTTCCCGAGGATCCCAACGATACAAATGCCGGTATCAATGTTATTTCGCCAGAATACTTCAGCGTGATGGGCATAAATCTCTCCCGCGGACGCGCGTTTACTGAAGCTGACAACGAGCAGGGCAGAGATGTAGCCATTGTTAGCGAAAGTACGGCCAGGAAGTTCTGGCCCAAGCAGGATGCCATCGGCCGCACGTTCCGTATGGCAAGCGCGAAAGACCGCACAATGGTGATAGTAGGGATTGTCTCCGACGTGGAATTCCAGCTCTTCGGTGGCGCCAAGTCGCAGCCCTTTTTTTACGTACCATATGCTCAGCACGTGAAAGGGAACAGCCTGATGGTATTCCAGTTAAAGGCTGACGGGGATCTCTTATCGCTTATGCCTGCGGTCGAGAAAAGCGTCCACGCACTGGCTCCCCAACTGCCGGTCTTTCAGATGCAAACAATGCGCCAGGGACTTTACACGATGAATGGACTTCTGCTGTTTCAGCTTGCTGCTTCATTGGCGGCGATTATGGGAGCGCTGGGATTGACGCTGGCAGTGATTGGTCTTTACGGAGTGGTCTCTTATGCGGTTGGCCGGCGGGTGCGCGAGATCGGCGTGCGGATGGCGCTTGGGGCCAGCCGTGGCAGTGTGTTTCGTATGATCTACCGGCAATCGGTCGTCATTATCGCGGCCGGCCTGGGAATTGGCTTGGCTTTGGCCTTATTGGTGGCACGCGCGGTGGGCAGTCTGGTCGTTGTGAGTGTCTGGGATCCGGGGACATATTTGCTTGTGGCGGTGGTCCTTGCCTTGGCGGCGCTCGCCTCCTCCTTCTTGCCTGCGCGGCGTGCGACCGCGATCGAACCAATGGTCGCGCTGCGCGAGGACTAATTCATTTTGTTGGGCAGTTCCCGCTGAATGAGCATGGTTGAAACGTGAACTTGAGAATGAAAACGAGGAAAAATCCCACGTCTATGGTTAATGGAAGTCGTGGGAACGCACTTCGAGGTTGTGGAAGGCCAGCGGTTGGATGCGTTTTGCCTTAACGTGAATGACGCCGTCCTGATTCTGTAGCGCACCTTCCACCAGAACAAATTTGCTGCGCGTGACTACGACACGCTCCCGTTCATAAAGATCAGGAGTGATGATGACGTTGGCAATGCCGGTTTCATCTTCCATGGAGAGAAAGATGAAACCCTTAGCCGTGCCGGGGCGCTGTCTTGCAATGACACAACCGGCTGCGCGCACATATTCGCCATCCTTGTAATTGCGCAGTTCCGAGGAGCTCAGTACCTTCATCGCATGCAGCTCTTTACGCCGATAGTACAGCGGATGATGTCCCACAGTCAGACCGGTACCGGAGTAGTCCGCACTCAGCCGCTCCTCCGTAGTCATCTGCCGAAGCGGGGAAGACACCTGATGTCCACGATGCTGCTTTAGCAAAGGCCCCACTGGCCTGACCGCTTCTTCTACCTGCCAAACAGCGTCACGCCGATGATCGATACCGTCAAGACTATTCAGAGCGCCGATGCGGGCTAACAGGGTAAGCTCTTTACGCTGCAGCAGAGGTACCCTGCGGGATAGATCTTCCGCTGAGCGGAAGAGGCCTGACTGACTGCGGGATGCGACCATCGCTTCTCCCACGTCCTGCCTTAAACCTTTGGCATACATCAGGCCCATGCGCATGGCCCGCTCGCCATTGCTTTCATGCTCGATCGTGCACAGCCACTCGGATACCTGCACATCAATGGGACGTATGCGCAGGCCATGACGCTGTGCATCTTTTACCAATACAGCAGGCGCATAAAAACCCATCGGCTGATTATTAAGAATGGCGCAGGTAAATGCGGCCAGATAACGCACCTTGAAGTAAGCGGAAGCATACGCAATCAACGCAAAACTGGCCGCATGCGATTCAGGGAAGCCATAAAGCGCGAAGGAAGTAATATTCTGGATTATGTTTTCCTGGGTAGTTGCATCGATTCCATTCTTGGTCATGCCGCGGCGCAACTTCACTTCCAGTTGCTCCATGCGCTGCCAGGAACGCCGCATGCCGACAGCACGGCGCAATTCTTCTGCTTCTGCGCCGGAAAAATCAGCCACGGTCATGGCCATGCGCAAGAGTTGTTCCTGAAACAGGGGAACCCCCAATGTCCGCTTGAGCACTGGCTCGAGCGATGGATGGGGGTAGGTTACCTCCTCCTTTTTCTGCCTCCGGCGCATGTAAGGGTGCATCATCTTGCCCACGATAGGCCCGGGCCGGATGATGGCTACCTGCACCACTAGGTCATAGAATTTTTCCGGGTGATTGCGCGGCAACGATGCCATCTGCGCCCGGCTTTCCACCTGAAACATGCCCACCGTATCGGCACGCTGCAGAGTTTCATACACTACCGGATCCTGAGGCAATTGCGCCAGGTCGGCAGGCTCATCGTAATGCTGCGCAGTCAGGACAAGAGATTCCTGGATCACTGCCATCATGCCCAGACCGAGCAAATCCACTTTGATGATCCCCAGGTCAGCACAGTCTTCTTTATCCCACTGCACCACGGTTCGGCCAGGCATGGAGGATCGTTCCAGCGGCACCACACGCTCCAGCTGGCCCTGGCATATCACCATACCCCCGGAGTGTTGACCGAGATGCCGCGGCAAATCCTGAATACGCATGCAGAGCTCGAGAAATTTGCGGATATGCGCGTGCTCCACGTCGAAACCTGCATGAAGAAAAGAGTGTTCCAGGGTGTCTTTTTCCCCCTTCCACTCCCACTGCGACACCAGGCTCGAGAGGCGTCCGAGTGTCTCAGGATCGAAGCCCATCGCCTTTCCCACTTCACGCGCGGCCGACTTGCCGCGATAGGTGATCACATTCGCAGTAATGGCGGCTCCAAGTTCTCCATACCGCTGATAGATGTACTGAATCGCCTGTTCGCGTTTATCACCGGAGGGAAGATCAAGATCGATGTCAGGCCATTCTCCGCGGCTTTCGCTTAGGAAGCGCTCAAAAAGCAATTCCATCCCCACCGGATCGACCGCGGTTATTTCGAGCGCGTAGCAGACGGCGGAATTGGCTGCACTGCCACGCCCTTGTATCAGGATGT
The DNA here is from genome assembly GCA_964609355.1 of uncultured Acidobacteriaceae bacterium. Classification (GTDB taxonomy): domain Bacteria; phylum Acidobacteriota; class Terriglobia; order Terriglobales; family Acidobacteriaceae; genus PALSA-350. The sequence continues at coordinate 41,449 of CAZSUK010000497.1, forward strand.
CGTTTTTCTTGCAATATTCCACCAGGTCCCAAACGATCAGAAAATAGCCGGCAAAGCCTAGTTTCTCAATCAAGGCCAGCTCATGCTCCACTTGCTGTTCAGCTTTTTCGAGCAGCTTGCGATTGTGTTTGGAACCATAGCGCTTCAAGACACCTTCTGCCGTACGGCGACGCAGAAAGCTATCCATCGTTTCACCCTGTGCTACCGGATAGCGGGGAAATTCATACCCTAGATCATTCAGCTCAAATTCCAGCCGCTCAGACAATGCCAGGGTGTTCGCGATGGCCCGGGGAAGATCGCTGAATCTGGCCGTCATCTCCCGTGCATCACGCAAATAGCGTTGTTGATTCACGGTGAGCAAACGGCCTGCATGTTCCAGGTCAGTGTGGTGCCGTACCGCGGTAAACACATCGAGGATTTCCCGATCATAGGCAGTTGCATAACGAACGCCATTCGTAGCCAGTAGCGGCAGTCCCATTTGCTCTGCAATGCGGATGGCAGACTGGTTTCGCCATTCTTCCTCGCGCTCCCCATGACGCTGAAGTTCGATGTAAACATTTTGCTGCCCAAAGAGTCGAACCAGCTTTTCCGTAACCTTAACTGCTTCTGATTCCCCTCCACGTATCAGTGCCGACGCCAGAGGGCCTTCCTCTCCGCCAGTCAAACAAATCAGACCAGGCGAGAACTCTTCCAGATCATCAAGCGTGGCCGCGCCTTCACACTTGGTGGTCTCCCGCATTTTGAATCGGGTAATCAGTTGGCAAAGATTTTGATACCCGGCGCGCGAAGCACATAGCAGCGGAATACGAGCAGGTTCCGGCACATGCTGATGTGGCAACCATGCAGGTGGTGTAAGCCGTCTTCCCAGACTGGATACTGCGATTTCTGCTCCAATATGGGCGCGCACCCCATGCTTGCCGGCAAGGGTATGAAACCGAGCCGCGCCGTAAACACCATTTCGATCCAACAACGCCATGGCCGGCATAAGGAGTTCGGCTGCGCGCTGGATAAGATCTTCGGGCAGCGACGCTCCCTCAAGAAAGCTGAAAGCGCTGGCTGCATGCAACTCCACATACTGCTCAGTCATACAACGCCTCTACCAGCCAACCTTCCTGCATAAGATCTCGTGTCAGGCAGCAGCAGAGCCTGCATTCATTATTTGCATCATCATGGCTCCTCGCCACAACATCCCATTGTTCCAGCGACCATAAGGAAGGTTTCCACCAGTCTCCGGCAGACGACCATGGCCCGTAAGCACATTCGACGGTGTAGCGCTTTTCTCTGAAGATGAATGAGTGCGGTTGTCGATCGCGTACTGTCACGGTCACATTTTCCGGAGGCCGCAATTGCCGTACAGCAAGACGCTGACTGGGGGATTTTCTGCTTTCGGCAGAAGCTGGAACAGCAAATGGTTCCACCTGAAAAGCGTCCTGGCGGTGAGTGTCCTTTAGTACCGCCTGACCTGCGCAGCCTTCTCCCACGATCGCGTGGATTCGAGCCAGGGTTACATCCAGCCGCATAGGCTCTGGTATCTGGGGAGAAAAAAGTCCGAGTTGCACTTTGCTGGTGCTGCCCGGTTGTGCGCTCAAGCAGAGAGACAGGATTGCAGCCTGTGGAGGGTGCGCCTGCAGATCCAGATGGATCAGCTTCAAACATAGCTTACGGTCGGTATTTGGCAGTGCGGGCCTTACTGTGTGGGAATGTGTTGTTCCCCCCTCAAGATCCAGGTCGAGTGTAATCGAGGCCAGCGCCAATATGCGCGATTGGGCGCGCACAATGAGCTGATCGAGCATCACTCCCACGATAAAAAGCAGAGAATCGAGTAGCTCCACGGGCGCGTCGAACTCCATTCTTTCTTCGAGAGCGAGGCCGGGCTCAACCGCAGTAAACAAATGCGGCAATTCTCCGCGCGCCAGCAGGCGCAGTTCCTCGCCTGCGTGCCCAATCCGGGCAATCAATTCTGTTTCTTCAAGATTTCCCAGTTCTCCCAATGTCGTGATGCCCCACATGGAGAAGGTTTCCGCATGTTCCAGCGAAAGATCGAGAACCGTGAGTGGTAACGGCGCGAGGGCAGTCCTTTCCATTCCTCGGGGCACTACCCGAATACCTGTACCCGAATGCCCGCGTGCCAGGCACCTGGCAGCACGAACATTGCTGCTGATTGCAATCGATGCCCGTACGCCAAGTGCCTTTGTTCTTTTCAGAAGGTTTTCACCCAATGCATCAGGAGAACCGAAAAATTTTTCGGTACCGGTAATATCGATCACGCAAGTAAAGCAACCGTCACTGCTTTGATCTTCCATCCGGGGAGAGAAAGAGCTGGCGCACTCGAGCAAGGCTGCATGCGCTGCTGCCTCCTCGCCTCGTGAGCGTTTTAAAACGACGGCGGTGGGAAACATCTCCATTTCCAACTTTGTCATTTCTGGTGCTATTCCCAGCGTCCAGGCCAAACGGTTGAGGGAGCACACCTGCTCGAACGGTGGTTCGCCATCCAGCACAGCAATCGGCTTGCGTTGCAGTTCCGCCCTCAAGCGCAGCAGTGCCTGCAGGGGAAATTCCTTTGCCAGCAGGCAAGCGTAGCGGGGAGCAGTCATCGTTGGCCTGCCCAAACACTTTTTACCTGCCATTGTGCTGTTTGCACGCTTTGCGGCTGCTTACGCAAGGGCAATACATTGCCCTGGGCAAAGCGCTGCCGGGCCAACTCCGCACGATGTTCGAGGCCGGTGAAGATGGTCCCATCTTTGCCCAGCACGTTTCCTTTTCCTGGATCAACAGGATCAAGACGAAGCACCAGGCCGGCGCTGTTCCTGGAGCAGGCGTGTTGCGTTATCAACAACACATTCGATTGCAGGCGTTCGGCTGCTGCACGAAAGCGAAACCATGTTGCTAGGGGCACACGCAGGGCGTACTCCGCGTTCAGGCTGCCGATGTCCAGCACAATGCAACTGAAGCCACCTGCCTGGAGTAGTAGATCGCATACCCGAAGCCCCTGTTCCAGCCGCGACCAGGATTTGCGTTTAGGAGCCGCTTTTATTTGAGAAGAAGGGAATGGTGTGAGCTGTGGGCCTTGTTGCTTTGGAATTAGCCGCTTAGGGAGTGGCTGCGTTGTAGGTTGTTCTTCCGCGCAGCAGGGAGCTGCAGTCAGCAAATTGCTGACAGCATCAGAAAGGCCGTTCGCTTCCATTCGGGGATGGGCTCCACCTGCCGGGGGTAATCCCGGTTTTCGGTTGGGCGGTTTTTCAGCCATGCGCAATCCCCGTACAGGCGATGGCGCAATCTCTGTGGATCGGCCGCAGCGTATCCAGAGCAGCCGGGAGAGGTCTACTCCCAGGGACGCCGCTGATTCAGGGTGCAATGTATCCGAAACGTCTACCCAGGCGCAGACCTTGCCTGCCTGGGTCAGGTTGGCTACAAAGGTGAGTGCGAGTGAGGTTCGTCCGGAACATTCCGGTCCAACAATCTCGCTGAGGGCCCCAACTGGGAATCCGCCATGCAATAGTTCATCAATCTCCCGAATACCCGTGGGAGCAACCGTGTAGGCTATTTTCGGCGAGGGAGTGAGCGCCGAAGGGATCCTTTTCGCCAGGTTAGCTTCGATTTGGGCTCGCAGGTGTTGGGCTGTCGGCATAGCGGATCTTCGCCTTATTTTCGCCCATGCCTGATGAGATGTACCAGACCCCCTCTGTGGGAAAAGTCTTTAGGGTTATGAAAACAAGGCGCTTATAAACTTAGCGCTGCAGTTCTTTCTATCCTGTTCCCTGCATGATGTTGAAACAGGATGGCTCTTGAGACCGTCTTATGAACAACATGGCACATTCTGGCTTCATCTCAGGCTTAAGAGATAATGAATCGATGGCAAAAAATAGAGGCTGAATGATCCTTAGTTTTTTTCATTTCACGATATTAGGGATGGCTGCTATCCCGTTGATTTACTACTCACTTGCGTTGTTCAGCGCGTGGCAGTTCTTTCGTCAATCGCATAAAAGTGCCCCCTCGAATAGCTATACCCCTCCGGTGAGTAATCTGAAGCCCATTCGTGGACTGGATCCGGATGCTTACGAAAATTTCGCCAGCTTCTGCCGCCAGGATTATCCCGAGTACGAGATTGTGTTTTGCGTTGGCGATGCTTCTGAACCTGCACTGCCAGTGATCCAGAGGCTCATTCGTGACTTTCCTGAATGTCAGATCCGGGTTTTGATCGGCTCCGGGAGGGTAGCTACCAACGATAAAGTCGCTAAGCTGGCTCGACTATCTGCAGAAGCAAAATACGAAACTGTGGTGATGAGTGACAGCGATGTGCGCGTGCAACCGGACTACCTGCGCACTATTGTTGCCGGGATGGCGGATCCGAAGGTGGGAGCGGTTACATGCTTTTATGCCCCCGTACCCAGCGAAGAGAAAACCTTCGTCCAGCGCGTGCAATCGGTTGGCATGCTCTCTGATTTTTATGCTGGTATTTTGGTAGCCAGACAATTGGATGGAGTTAAGTTCGCCCTGGGTCCGACGATCGCCACCACGCGAACGCGTCTTGCCGGCTTTGGCGGCTATGCGGCTATTGAAAACCGCCCGGCGGACGATCTGCTCGTAGGACGTTTGATCGCAGAGCAAGGCTATGAAGTGCAGTTACTGAATTATTCGATTCAGACTGTATCGGACTTTCATTCGTTGCGCGACCTGTTTCTGAAGCGACTGCGTTGGACCGTGGTCATGCGCATCATGCGTCCCTGGGGACACCTGGGGCTGATTTTTACTCTTGGGTTGCCGTGGGCTTTGGCGGCAATCTTTGTTCAACCCACTCCAGAGATAATCTTTGCCTATCTGAGCGCATACTTCGCATTCCGTATCGCCATGATGGAAGTGATTGGAAGATGGGGATTGAAGCAGCCAGGCATCTATAAGAAACTATGGCTGCTTCCAGTCTGGGACTTGCTCGCGACCAGCATATGGCTGGCAAGTTTCACTCGCAACAGCATTCGCTGGAGAGATGGCTACTACTACATTCGCAATGGCGAGTTAGTTCCGGTGGATCCTTCGGCGGCCATTCGTGCAGCTGAGAAGGCTCCGGAGCGGGTTTAACCTAAGACCTACCTCATACCCACAAACATGTGTGCCCCACGTCTCGCTCGTTCTTGGTGAGACGTGGGGCACACATGTTTGTGGCTGATCGATGTACTTAGCCGAAGTTTACAAGGCTGTTTTCGCCAAGACCGGCTTTTCCACCCGCCGATCATTTCGTGCCTGACGCCAGTTCACCCTGGGTAGAAACAATGCCGTGTCGATCCGGTCCCTGTAACGAACTGCGATATCGATGAGTGAATCCAACAACGAATCAGAAAGAAAGTGTGGTGCCAGGCCAAGATCGATGAGCTTGGAGTGTTTCGCATTGTAGTAATGCTGCTCTGCTTCCACGCGAGGGTCAGACAAGTAGTCGATCTCAACCTTTAAGCCCGTTTGCTTGCCGGCGTTCTGTACCAGATGAGCGAGATCAAGGACGGAAAACTGCTCAGTGAATTGGTTAAAGACGCGGAATTCACCTTTGCCCGCAGGATTCAGACAAGCAAGTTCGACGCAGCGCACAGTGTCGCGGATATCCAGGAAGCCGCGCGTCTGGCCGCCTTTGCCATAAACAGTGAGTGGATGGCCAAGTGCTGCCTGGGCACAGAAGCGATTGAGAACAGTGCCGAAGACTTCGTCATAGTCAAAACGGTTGATCAGTGCTTCATCCAGTGCAACTTCGTCCGTCATGGTTCCATACACAACACCCTGGTTCAAATCGGTAGCGCGCGTGCCCCAGATTCTACAGGCGAACATCATGTTGTGGCTGTCGTGCACCTTTGACAGGTGATAAAACGATCCCGGCTGCTTAGGGTACGGGAGCACGTCTTTGCGGCCGTTGTGCTCGATGGTGATGTAGCCCTCTTCGATATCGATGTTCGGTGTGCCGTACTCTCCCATGGTGCCAAGCTTGACCAGGTGACAGTCAGGCTGAAACTCACGCAGGGCAAAAAGCAGGTTCAGCGTGCCCACCACGTTGTTTACCTGGGTGCCCACCGCGTGGTTGCGGTCTATCATCGAATAGGGTGCAGAGCGTTGTTCCGCAAAATGAACGACAGCCTCAGGCTCAAATGTCTTGATGGTCGAAGCCAGAAACTCATAATCCGTTACGTCGCCAACGAATAACTCAATTGTTTTGCCGGTGAGCTCGTGCCAGACGCGCAGGCGGTCAGCCAGCGGGCGGATAGGAGTAAGCGACTGCACTCCAAGTTCGTGGTCCCACAGGCGGCGCACGAAATTATCAATAATGGCAACCGAATGTCCGCGGTTCGATAAATAAAGAGCCGTGGCCCAACCACAGTAGCCATCGCCTCCAAGCACGGCAATTTTCATAATTCCCTCAATTCGTCTGCTGATATTCCCAGTGTTAAGTCTAGCAGGGTATAGATGTTAACCATCTATCTTACTGTGATAGACGACGTGGAGATTAAATAGGAGTACCGGCCGCTTCGCTTACCAAAACCGGCACCTTTCGTGGGGATCCTGAAGTCGACTGAATGTGCCATTTCTTCATCCACAGGAACAAGATCATCAAGCCCCAGAGGTGATATCCAAGATTGGCTCGTCTATCGAGGTGGAGCTGCATCAACCTTTCGATGGTGTCCGCGCGGAAGAGATCTGCGTGCTCAGAAAGGCCTTCCTGCAAAGTGTCCAGCATCAGTGAACGCAGAGAGCCGCGGAGCCACTGATGCGCGGGAATGTCGAAGCCAACTTTTTTGCGCTGAAGAATCGATGCGGGCAGTTTGTCCTTCATCAATTCCTTCAGGACGAACTTTTGCCGCGAGCCTCGCATCTTCAGCGAGTCCGGCAAGGTGGCAGCAAACTCAACGATGCGGTGGTCAAGGAAAGGGGGACGCACCTCAACTGCATGGGCCATGCTCATGCGATCTGACTTCACCAGAATGTCGTCCGCCAGATAATACTTTTGATCGAACGCCAGATATGGGTAGAGGCTGTTACTGGCCGCAACCGAATCGGCCAGGCCAGCCAATATGTTGTCCATCGATCCGGGGAGAGGATGCCGTAACAAGGCTGCTTTAGCGTCCTCAGAGAAGGTTCCATTCCAGTGCACATGGGCCTGTTCGGGCCGCATCAGGCTGCCCTCGAGAAAGCGCTTCAGCTTGTATTCGAGGCTGATCTTTTCGTCGGAGACTGGCCATAAGCGTAGTCCGGTAAGGGCCGCTCTGATCGCCGCCGCGGGCATGGTCCGCGCAGTGCGGGCAAGCTGGTTGGCGCGATACGTGAGGTATCCGGCAAAGATCTCATCGGCGCCCTCACCGCTCAGGGCGACGGTCGCGTGCGTCTTGCACATGCGGGATAGAAACCAGACCGGCAATGCCCCTGCATCTGCGCTCGGCTCATCGGAGTAATAAGCGAACTGCTCGATTGCGCCCTGCAGATCTTCCTGGGGGTTCAAATCAAACTGCTCGTGCTCTGTTCCGTAGTGCGAGACCACCCGCTGAATATGCTCGGTCTCATCAAAGCTGCGGCCGTTGAATGAGATGGAGAAAGTCTTCAGTCGAGCATGATTGGTGCCGGCCGCATAATGCAGGATGGTGGATGAGTCGACTCCGCCGCTGAGCCAGACTCCCAGTGGTACGTCGGAGAGCAGGTGCTCGCGTAAGGACTGCTGCAGCAGAGAGTCCAGTTCCTGCTTTGCACTCTCCAGGTCGATGACGCGCGGCGTGGAGTCGGGTAAGCGCCAATAAGATTCTGTGCGCATCCGTCCGTCATGCCACTCACACCAATGGCCAGGCGGAAGCTTCTCCACTCCATCCACCAGTGTCCAGGGGCAGGGAACGTAGTTCAAAGAGAGATAGCAGTCAAGCCCTTCCAGGCTCAGGCGGCGCTCTACTTCGGGGTGGACAAGGATGGCCTTGAGCTCAGACCCAAAGAGCACGTCCTCACCATACTTCGCGAGGTAAAGGGGCTTGATTCCCATGCGATCTCGAGCCAGGACAAGGCGCCTGGTCGACTTGGTCCACAGGGCAACTGCGAACATACCCCTTAAGCGGGCAAAACAGGCGGTGTCCCATGCCAGGTAGGCATAAAGAACTGTCTCGGTATCGCAATGGGTAAGAAACTTGTAGCCGAGAGACTCCAGCTCAGGGCGTAGTTCAAGGTGGTTATAGATTTCTCCGTTGAATACGATGACCGTGTCGCCATCGCTCGAAGTGATCGGTTGATCGCCTGCAGCCAGATCGAGAATCTTCAAGCGAGTGGCGCCCATACAACACAGGCGCGAGGAGAAAACTCCCTGCTGGTCAGGCCCTCGATGAGTCAGGGTCGCGGTAGCGGCGCGAATCCTGTCGGGGTGAGAAGCCCAGCTTTTCTGGGTAAAGCCGGCAATGCCACACAAATCGGTAGTACCTCGTGTCCCGGATTTCCTACTTCGCGCTGCTGGCAGCGACTACGTGTGCGGCTCTCCTTAAAGAGAGCCGCATGAAATTCATCAGCGCCACGGTTCTCGACTGGAAATCCGGGAGAAAGGCTTGGCCTTTCTCCAATCTATAGTTATATCGCAAACCCGCCGGTCACCTCGTCGTGGACGCTGGGTCCAGCTAGTACAATCGATGCTGACGGAAGTGAATGAAGTCTCAAAAACCACTGCATCTTAAGACGTTTTCGCTGATCCTGGTGATGGTCATTGCGGGCCCCCTTGGGAACGTTTTGCTGAGCAAGGGAATGAAGCAGACAGGCTCGCTGGCATGGTGGCCGCTAAGCGAGGCACTCCACACCGTAGTCCGCGTCCTCTGTACCGGCTCTGTCTGGCTGGGAGTCGCGTCTCTGCTCACCTTTTTCCTGGCCAATATTTTGGTCTTATCCTGGGCGGATTACAGCTTCGTACAGCCGGCTTCGTCGATCGCCTACGGTGTTTCCGCGCTGCTCGGCTATTTCATGCTGGGGGAGCCAGTCTCACCCTTGCGGTGGACAGGCATTGCCATTATTTGCCTGGGTGTATTTGTGGTTGGGCAGTCGAGCCCGCAAAGCCATCCCAGCCCGCAAAGCCCGCTGCAAAGTTTGGAGCGCACTTAACTTGGTCGAGGTCATTCTCTTTACTCTGATCACTGTGGCCGGCACTTGCGGGGAGTTGTGCGTTTCCCGGGCCATGAAGGCGGTGGGAGAAGTAAAAGATTTTCGCCCCTTGTCGATTGCCAGGGTTATTCTTCGGGCACTGCGCGTAGGCTGGATGTGGGCAGGAGTTGGGATGATGGCACTGGCGTTTTTCTCCCTGCTGGGTGCGCTTTCTTTTCTGAACGTAAGCTTCGTGGTGCCGGTGACCGCCCTGAGCTATGTCGCCGGTGCGTGCGGAGCAATGTTTTTCCTGCGTGAGCGGGTCAGCCGGCGACGCTGGGCAGGTGTTTGCCTGGTCGTAATCGGGGTCGCCCTGGTGTTTTTGGGTAAACAATGAGCACTTCTGCGCCAGTTCGCGGCACCCAAAGTATTGCCCTCCGCGAGATAATCTTGCTGGCCATCGACTCGTTTCGTCTGAACCAGGTTCGCTTCGCCCTGACTGCCCTGGGCATGGTGATCGGGACCGCCTCCCTGATCCTGGTGGTCACCATCGGGCTCTCGGGGAGGAGGTACGTGCTCACCTCGATTCAAAACATCGGGACCAATCTCATATGGGCAGAGTACGCCGGGCTGTCGGATGCCAGTATCGCGTCGGTGCGCGATTACCTGACGGTCGCCGATATGGATGCGGTGGAGCAGCAGGTTCCCGGCATCCAGGAGGCATCGCCGGTGCTCAATCTGCACCAGTTCTTCACCAGCGGCGGGGGCAAGGAGCGCGATGTCCTGATCCTCGGGGTGAATCCGGAATATCCCAACATTCGCCGGCTTTATCTCATCGCCGGGCGCTTTTTCGATCAGCAGGACTCGTTGACCCACAGCCATGCCGCGCTGGTCACGGAGAGGTTCGCCTTGACCCAGTATGGCAATCCCTCCGAAGCGGTGGGGAAGACATTGGCCATCTCCGGGGTGCCATTCGCCATCATCGGCGTTTTTCGGGAGCGGGTGGCGACGTTCGGGCAGTCGGAAATCGTCGATGAGACGGTGCTCATTCCATACACCGTAGCCCGTTACTTCACCGGAACGGACGCGGTCAACCAGATCTACTTTTCCATGACCGATTCGGGCAGTGTTCCCTGGGCGACGCTGGCAATCAAGAAAGCTATCAAGGCAAGGCATCGTCCCGAATCCGTGTATGACGTAGGTGATTTATCCGAGGTGCTTTCGATGGCCGGCAAGACGGCGACTGCCTTCAGCATCGTGCTCCTGCTGTTTTCGCTGGTGACCTTGCTGGTGAGCGGGGTGGGCATCATGAACATCATGCTGGCCACGGTACGTTCTAGGATTCGGGAGATAGGGATTCGCAAGGCCTTGGGGGCGACCTTTCGGGAAATTCAACTGCAATTTCTGGCCGAGGCAGTGCTGATCTCGCTTAGTGGAGGTGTGGTGGGCACGGTGCTGGCGATGGCTTTGCCGCTTTTGGTGGCATTTTTTACCGACTACCGGCTGCAGGTTTCCTGGCTGTCGGCGGTGCTTGCGATTATGGTTTCCTGTGCTGTGGGGGTGGCTTTTGGGACCTTCCCGGCGGTGCGGGCCGCGCGCATGGATCCTGTAGAATCACTGAAATACGAATAGCCGGCGTGCAATTTTTCTATTGCACTGGTCGAATTCGCGGTATATCCTAAAAGAGCGTCGAATACGATTTTGGTTCTCAGCTCGTTCTGCTTTAGGAGTCCGCACTACCTGCAGATACCCCGATTGAATTCAGCGTCATCTCGTTACTAAGGAAGAAACACAATGGAACAAGGTACAGTGAAATGGTTCAACGATGCCAAGGGGTTCGGCTTTTTGAGCCGTGCAAATGGTGAGGATGTTTTCGTGCACCACACAGCGATCCAAGCAAACGGCTTCCGCACTCTTCAAGAAGGCCAGGCGGTTCAGTTCAACGTAACCAAAGGCCCTAAGGGTTGGCAGGCAGAGAACGTTCAGGTTCTGTAGTCTGTAGTCAGCTTTAAGCAGGAAGAGGCGGCTCCAGGT
>CAZSUK010000498.1:0-5715 GCA_964609355.1 uncultured Acidobacteriaceae bacterium
TACATGACTGTGCTCAAGGCCAGGCTGATCCGTGGGCGCATGTTTAGTGAAGCGGATGACGCAAACCATCCCCAGGTGACCATCCTCAACGAATCCATGGTGAAAAAGTACTTTCCTGGTGAGGATGCTCTTGGCAAGATGGTCGGTGACGGGGACCTATCACCAAAGTCGATGCGGCAGGTGATCGGAATTATCGAGGATGTGCGCGAGGGAGCGCCGGATGACCAACCCTGGCCCGCAGAGTATTTTTCCATTTACCACAGCGCTGATCCGTACTTCGAGGTAGCTGTGCGCACGGGTCAAGATGAGAACGCGCTGCTGCCCAGCTTGGTGAAGACGCTGCGCAGCATCAATCCCAACCTGGGGGTCTATGGAGAAAGCACCATGACCGCCCAGTTGAGCAGCTCGCAAAGCGCCCTCTTGCACCGGTTCGCGACTTGGCTGGTGGGCGGCTTTGCGGGGTTAGCCCTGGTTCTGGGAGTCGTGGGACTTTATGGAGTAGTCGCGTATTCGGTAAGCCAGAGGACGCGTGAGATCGGTGTGCGTATGGCGCTGGGTGCGCAACGGAGCTCGATTCACGGGCTCATCCTAAAAGAAGCGGGATGGCTGACCGCAGCCGGGATCATTGCCGGCCTTGCCTGCTCGGTTGCGGCAGGGCATCTGATGCGGACTCTGCTGTTCGGCGTGCATGCGTGGGATTTCTCCACGCTGGCAGCGGTAGCTGCGGTGCTTGGAGCGGCAGCGTTGCTGGCCAGCTTGATCCCGGCGCGCAGAGCGTCTTCGGTTAATCCAGTCGAAGCCTTGAGCGCGGAGTAGCCATCGAGGGTGGAAGGAGCGCCTTTACTCTACCCCTCCACAACGCCGGGTGCCGGGTGCCCCATATCTGCCTGGTTTTGGCAGATGTGGGATTCCGCAGGTCTCCCCCTCAAGTCTGTCGCGGGCAGACAACCTCGCCCCAGCGTTGCCCGGATTTCCTACTACGCAGCACTAGACACGACCGCGTGTGCGGCTTTCTCTCAAAGAAAGCCACATGAAGTTGCTCAACGTCACCACTTTCGACAGGAAATCCGGGATAGGTGGGACGAAAACGATGGGCGACCCCAGATTTCCTACTTCGCGCTGCTAGCAAGGGCCACGGGTGCGGCTCTCCTTGGAGAGAGCCGCATGAAGTCCATCAACGCCACGGGTCTCCACAGGAAATCTGGGGGAAGCCCCACCAGAGCCTTTCGTTCCGGACCCTGCGCTTTGTTTCTTAGGAGACCTTTCTCCTTTGAAATGCGGTTAAAGATCGAGGGAAACTACCCCTATGCCCCGACGCTTGGTGAGAAATTGCACCAGCCACCGCAGCATGACCAACAAGCGATTGGCGAAGCCGACCAGAAAGTAGATGTGGACGCCGGCCCAGAGTAGCCACGCTATCAACCCGGCAGACCGCCAGAACCGCAGATCGGCGACGGCATACCCACGTCCCACCACCGCCAGGTCGCCCTTGTCCCAATACCAAAACGGTTCGGGTGCAGGCTGGCCGGATACACGGCGGCGAATCAGCTTGGCCACATACTCACCCTGTTGGATGGCAGGCTGCGCAAGGCCCGGCATCCGGACCGCGGTTCCGCTTTTGAGACCCAACAAGTTGCGGGTATCCGCAACCACCAGAGCCGTATCGCCAATGGCAAAGATCTCCGGATGCCCGGGGACCGAAAGATTGGCATTCACCTTGACCCTTCCTGCCTTGTCTGCTTCCACGCCTAACCACTGCGCTGCCGGCGACGCCGCCACCCCCGCCGTCCAGATCACGTTCCGGCTGCGCACCCGAGTTCCCTTGGCCACAATTCCTTCTGCATCCACTTGTTCAACGTTGGTGCCGGTAAAAATCTTTACTCCTAACGCTTCCAGATGACGATGTGCTTTGGCCGAGAGTTCTTCGGCGAAACTCGGCAGTATTCGGGAAGTGCCTTCGTAGAGCAGGATCTGCGCCGAACCCGGGCGAAGATGTCGGAAGTCGCGTTCCAACGCCATACGCGTCATCTCCGCAATCGTGCCGGCGAGCTCGACCCCCACCGTGCCGCCGCCCACAAGAACGAACGTGAGCATCTCTTGAATCAGGGCTTGATCCGTATTCCCGCACGCGGCGAGGCGCTCCGCCTCTTCAAAAGCCGTCAACAGCCTGGTGCGAATTTCATCTGCCTCATGGAGCGAATCGAGCCCGGGCGCGATCGGTTTCCATTCCTCGTGGCCAAAGTAATTCACATGAATCCCAGTAGCCAGAACAAGGTAGTCGTACGGCAGTTCGCAGTGGGGCAACAATACTTTCTTGTTCGCAGGGTCCACGCCCGTCACTTCAGACAGCAACACATCTGCATTCTTTTGTTCGTTGAAAAGGACACGCAGAGGCGGGGCCACCTCATCGCCGGCGAGAAGCCCGGTGGCAACCTGGTACAACATGGGCCGGAACAGATGGTAGTTGTGCTTATCGACCAGGGTAACTTGCACTGCAGCTTTCGCTAAGGACCGCGCAGCATAGAAGCCGCCGAACCCGCCCCCCACAACCACCACTCGCGGAACTGACTCTGCTGGCAAGCGGAACCTCCATCACATTGTTTTAGTTGGATGTGATGTGGTGTCAAAGGTGCCACAAATTCGGCTACCAGGGTTTCGATCGGGCTACAGCGATTCCACGTATCTCGTTGGGATATTGGCCGCTCACCGCACAATAAAAATGGTAGAGAATGCCTTCGTGACTGATGACGGAAGGCTTGTGGGCGAAGGTTTCATCGATCGTCCCGGGCGCGCCCGTGTCTATGAGAATTTCCGGCACTTTGACGAACGAATATGGACCATCACCGATGGCCAGCATTTCGCAGGCGCGCCCGGGCCGTTGGTAGCGAAAGCCGTAATAGAACATGGCGTACTCGCGGCGGTTCTGAACCACGAAGGGGTTCGAAGCAAAGCGGCTGTCGCGGGAGTCAGGGAGGGGTGGCTGGGTGGCGGAAATGGGGTTCGCTGCAGGATAGGTCGCACTGCCGCGCGGACCGTTGCGGAGAATCGGATTGCTTTTGTAGCGGGTCCAGGTTTTCAGATCTTTCGAAGTGGCCACGCCGGTTTGCTCGTGCCACCCTCCGCCTTCGCTTTCTGGCAGTACGTCGGTTTTCGCGTTGTAGTAAAGGTAATAGGTTCCACGGTCCAGCATCAGGTCAGGACGATAAAGACCACCGTGTTCCCATTGAGTCCCATCCTGCGGGAGCAGGATAGGATCTGTGAGTTGCCAATGGAGAAGGTCGTCGGACGTAGCCAGGCCGATCACCGCAGCCCCTTCCTCGTAACCAGCGTTGGGATAAGCGTTCCAGGCGCCCAGGTATTTTCCGTCTACCTTGATGGCGTCGCCACGGCTCCGGAGCTGCTTGTCGCGAAGAATGGAACTCAAGGCCAGGTTGTATTTCGTGTACGCGGATGCCGGATCGCGAGGCGCCACCAGAGCAGCGCGCGTCCAGTGGAGCAGATCGGGAGAGGTCGCGAGCCCGGTCTGGTACCCAATACCGTCCCATCCGATGTAAAGCATCTGGAACGCTCCGTTGGCATGGAAGACGATGGGGTCATCAATACTGCGTTGGTCAAAGTCGCCTTTGCGGGCGGTAGGGGAGAGAACCAGCTTTGGGTATTTATACGGAGTTCGGAAAGGCGCTGCCTGGTCCGCGTTCGCTATCGCCAGATGCGGCGCAATACCGAAGGCACTGCCTGCAATGGCGGAATTTAAAAGAAAGCGACGACGATTAATACGCAAACCTTTCCTGGTTCCGGCACACTACAGTCAACAGCAATCATCCTAACCCGTCCCCGTGCATGCCGTCTCAATCGGGTGGTAAGCTCGTAGCCCTATAACTTTATTTCAAGGGCAGGATTCGATTCAGTGAAACGGCAGATCACGCAACTAAGCCTGTGTCTCTTTGCTTGGATAATTCTGATGCCGGGTTTTCAGGCGGCAGCATTCGATTTTCTCGACACTTACAAAGGAGAGCCTTACCACGACAACCGCTACGTCGTGGGAGCCCAGGCAATTCCCGGCAAGGTGCAATGCGCCTTTTATGATCTCGGCGGCGAAGGGGTTGCGTACCACGATACGGATGCCAAGAATAATGGCAGCGGAGCCCTAAACCCCGCAGACGGAACCTACCTGAACGAGTTCCGCATGCACGAGGGTGTTGATATTTCCTATACCAAATTTCACGATCAGATCGACAACACGCAATACGACGTGGTTCAGCCCCCCGAAAACCAACTCTATGTGGGCTGGACCCAGCCCGGAGAATGGTTCAACCTGACAGTTCAGGTCGCCCGGGCAGGAGTCTACACCGCGGATCTGCTTTACACATCGAATCGGGGCGGAAGCATCAGCCTCGACGTGAACGGGAAGCCGAGCGGCGCACCTGTGCCTATATCATCGACGTTCAATGCGGCCGATCCCGTCGCCTGGAGGCAATGGCACCACTGGAACGTCGCACAGAACCTGTTAAGGGTGGAGCTGCCAAAAGGGAAGAGTGTGCTGACCGTTCACATCGTCACCGAAGGGCAAATGAACCTGGCTTACTTTGACTTTCGCGAGGCTCAGTAATGCCTTGCCGCCGCTGCGCCGGGAGTTTTTCCTACAGTCCTCACGCAGACTCCTGCAATCCATGAGGGACCGCGGTTAGCTTGCGATTACGCACCCGATAGAAAATGTATCCGATCAAGTTACTGATCAGCGTAGTGCCGAGAATCTTGGCGGCGTAAGCGCGGGGATTGACTACATCGACGAAAGGATACGAGGAAATCAGCAGGCTGAACAAGGTTGCTACGAACCCGGCGATCGAGGTCCAGCGAATCCATTGGGGAAGGCGCCGGCGCAGGGCAACGGTTCCGGCCAGAGGAATGGCGAACATAGCGAGGTACGCAAGTTCGTAGTGGGTGATGGCGGCGTTGGAGAGGACCTGGAAGGCCTCCTGCGCGTGTACGCCTATGTTAGCCAGCAGCAGGATGAGCAAGACCAGCGAGCATGCGCAGGCGATGGAGTTCGTCGGCGTACGGAAGCGGGGATGAAGGCGACTAAACCAGCTGGGAATAAGCTGGTCCCAACCGGCGGCGAGAGGCAGGCGCGTGGCTCCCGTGAAGATAAGGCTGGTAGCGGCGATGAGGCGGAGTTGGACCAGCAGAATGGCCATCACGGCGAAGTAATTACCCACGCCGGAGTTACCCAGTGCGTAGCGGAACGTCTGCGGAATGGGCGCAATGTAGTCGATACGATCGTGGGAAAAAGCCAGCACCGAGCTAGTGCCGAAAATAAACATCGCGCAGATGATTGGTGACGCGAAGATCACCGATTTACCGATAGAGCGAGCAGCGTCCTTGCTTTCCCCTGCCATGATAGCGACATATTCCAGGCCCACCAGGGCCCCGAAAAGCATCTGGCCAAACAGGGCAGCGGAGACCATGTTGCGGCGAGGAAGATGGAACGCCAGCGGCTCCCAGTGGACGTTGGTGTGGTGAAGGAGTGCCCAGGCGGGAAGCAGAATCAGCGCAGCGTACACGGTGAGAATGGCGATCCCGCCAACATTATGGATCCACTTGCCGAGCTCAAGACCGCGAACAGCAGCAGCAGCGATGGCCAGAGTGATGACGGCGACAATGGCAAAAGCAGCGGTGTGGTTTTCAGGTAGCCACGCGGCCGCCGGGCCGATGAGA
>CAZSUK010000499.1:0-2577 GCA_964609355.1 uncultured Acidobacteriaceae bacterium
ACCGATCCCAAGCATTCCCCAGCGCGCCGCCGAGAATCAGCGCCAAAGCAACCGTGGTCGCGGTCACCCTTCGCCCAAGCTTTGCCAAAGCCACCAGCACCGCAACTGCCGCGAGCAAAGAAAAAATCAACAGCAACCACCGCACCCGGGCCGGCGAACTCGAGTCATTGAACAAACTAAACGCCGCACCCGGATTTTCCACATGACTGATCGCGAACACATGAGGAATTACGATCACGTTGTTGCCTATCACAATCCGTGTGGCCGCCAGCCATTTAGTGACCCGGTCCGCCACTATGACCAACACAGAAAGCAACAGCAACCATCCCCTGGCATCCTTCACTCTCATGCGGCGTGGTCCGGGGGAAAGCCCATCTGATCAAGCGCTGCCGAGCAGCGTTCGCATACTGTGGGCCAGCGCCAATCCTCGCCCACATGCACGGAGTAGTTCCAGCACCGCTCACACTTCTTGCCATCCGCCATCGATGTGGTAGCGATGACCTGCGAGGAGGGGCCGGTACGCACTTCCACCTGGGAGACATTCAACAGCTCCTTCAAACTCCCCCGGTAACGATCCAGCAAAGCAGCCATATCTGCAGGGACTTCCAACACCAGCCGCGCATCGAGCGCCTTACCAATCTGCTTTGCTTTACGCGCGTCCTCCAGACTCTTGAGCGCTTCGTCGCGGATCATCAGGAGAGTCGTCCAGTCGCTCATCAATCCAGTGTCGACCGTCGGTGCGAGGCTCTCGGGCGTGGGGAATAGCTCCAGATGGACGCTGGGGAGGCGATTGCTCAAGTCCGGCATGAATTGCCACACCTCGTCCGCTGTGAAGCTAAGCAACGGTGCGACCAGGCGAACCAATGCCTCGGCGATCTTCCAGAGCACCGTTTGGGCAGAGCGGCGGGCGGGGTTCTGAGGCGCAGACGTGTAAATTCTGTCTTTGACCGCATCAATATAAAGCGCACTCAGCTCGGCGACGGCAAATTCATTCAGCGCGTGATAGATGCGATGAAATTCAAAGTCCTCATACCACCCCAGGATCTTTTCCGTGAGCTCGCGCGTGCGCGTCAGCATGTACCGGTCAAGCGGAGGCATCTGCTCCCACGGAACCGCATGCCGTTCCGGCTCAAACCCATTGAGATTGCTCAAAAGGAAGCGAAAAGTATTGCGCAGCTTGCGATAGGTATCCGCCACCCGCTGCATCAGGTTTTCGCTGGCCACCACATCTTCACGAAAATCGACCGAGGCTACCCACAGCCGGACAATCTCCGCCCCCAGACGTTGCGCGATGTCCACCGGGTCCACACCGTTGCCCAGGCTCTTGGACATGGCGCGTCCCTGCTCGTCGAGCGTCCACCCCGCGGTGGCAGCCATCCGGTACGGGGCAGCATTCCGGGTGCCGACCGCGCAGAGCAGGGAAGACTGGAACCAGCCGCGATGCTGGTCACCGCCCTCGAGGTACAGATCGGCCGGCCAGGGAAGGTCAGGTTCTATCCCCAAAACAGCCGCCTGGCTGCACCCGCTCTCAAACCACACATCGACGATATCCGTCTCCTTTTTGAACTCGCCGGCCTTGCCACACGAGCCACAGACCGTCCCGGGAGGCAGAATCTCCGCCACATCCCGGATATACCAGGCGTCAGCCCCCTCTTTTGCGAAGAGTTCGACCACCCGCCGGTTCACTTCCGGGTCATTCAATGGTTTGCCGCAGCCTGTACACAGAAAGACCGCGATGGGTACACCCCAAATCCGCTGCCGCGAAATGCACCAGTCGGGACGGGTCGAAACCATGTTGGTGATACGCTCGCGTCCCCAGGCCGGATCCCACTTCACCCGGGTTATCTCTTCCAAAGCCCGCTTGCGGAACGTGGTCACGGAACCATCCGCGTCTTTCATGGGCGTTTCCATCTTGATGAACCACTGCTCGGTAGCCCGATAGATAACCGGCCGGTGGCAGCGCCAGCAGTGCGGGTAGGAGTGATGGATCTCCTGCTGACCCATCAGGGCGTGGCGTTCCGTCAGCAAATCGATGATGTGGGGGTTCGCTTTGAACACATAAAGCCCGTCATATTCGGGCAAGCCATTGCGTAGGTGGCCGCCGTCATCCACATCGCAAAGTTGGCTCAAGCCATAGCGTGCGCCGGTGGCGAAGTCGTCCACGCCATGCGCCGGCGCCGTGTGCACCGCCCCGGTGCCCTGGTCGGTGGTGACATAGGTCGCCAGAACGCCCAGGATCGACCGTTGCAGGAACGGGTGGGCGAAGGTGACACGCTCCATGCGCGCACCCGGGAAGCGAG
The DNA here is from genome assembly GCA_964609355.1 of uncultured Acidobacteriaceae bacterium. Classification (GTDB taxonomy): domain Bacteria; phylum Acidobacteriota; class Terriglobia; order Terriglobales; family Acidobacteriaceae; genus PALSA-350. The sequence goes on from CAZSUK010000499.1 coordinate 2,301, forward strand.
CGACCTCGTTCGCCTTTTCCAACCCGCATGCCACCCGGGTGGAGGCCGCCAGCGCTTCCGCTACGATATAGACCTCTCCGTCCTGCTCGAGCGCGACATACTCAAAATCAGGATGGAACGCCACCGCGAGCGACGCCGGCAGCGTCCAGGGCGTAGTGGTCCAGATGATGGTCGAAACCCGTTTTCCGGCCAGCCGGGCATCGATCTCCTCCGCCGGGCTGGTCAGGCGATAGCGGACGTAGACGCTTGGGCTGGTGTGCATTTCGTACTCGATCTC
>CAZSUK010000500.1:0-5588 GCA_964609355.1 uncultured Acidobacteriaceae bacterium
CTCCCCTTTGTCATCTCGACCGAAGCGTACCCGGATTTCCTACTTCGCGCTGCTAGCGACGACCACGTGTGCGGCTCTCCGTAAAGAGAGCCGCATGCAGATCATCAAAGCCACGGGTCTCGACAGGAAATCCGGGGGAGCGCAGTCGAGAGATCTGCGGTTCAGCGGCCCCTTCTTGGAAATGTTTTTCGACAGAGCGCAGCGAAGCCGAGGGATCTGCAGTTCTCCCCCTGCAACAGCTTTCAAAGTAAGCACCTTCGTGCCTCCGAAGCCTTAAGTGCCAAGACAGTGCAAGGCGGGAAATTCGCTGAACACAAATCAAATACTGTATGGAGCACCGGGAGGGAATTGAACCCTCGAATACTGGTTTTGCAGACCAGCGCGTTAGCCACTTCGCCACCGGTGCTCATTGCATCAGGGGCAGCATCGCTGGCCAACGCTGCCCCTGTTGATTATCTACTTTGCCTGGCCGGCAAGGTCCTTCCTTGCCAGGTACCAGGTTTCCACTTGCAACCCTGCTCCGCCGCCATTGGTGCGCTTGTGTGCGTCTTCCACCGTCGCAGGCGCGGGAACAATCACCGAGTCGCCCGGCCTCCAGTTCGCCGGCACTGAGACCGCATTGCCGTCGATCGTTTGCAACGCCTCGAACACACGGATCAACTCGTCTACATTACGCCCCAATTGCATCGGATAGTAGACAATAGCGCGAATATTTTGCTTGGGATCAATGGCGAAAACAGCCCGCACCGTGGCCGTATCCGAAGCAGCTTCATGCACCAGCCCGTAAGCCTGCGAGACCTTCTGGTCCAGATCGGCAACCACCGGAAACTTTACCTCTACCCCGGCATTGCGCTCAATATCGCGCACCCAGGCAATGTGCGAGTAAATGCTGTCAATCGAAACCCCGATCAACTGCACATTCAGTCTTTCGAAATCATCCCAGCGGCGCGCAAACTCAATGAACTCCGTGGTGCACACCGGGGTGAAATCAGAAGGATGTGAAAAAAGCAACACATACTTTCCCTTGGCGGTGTAGTCGCTCAACTGAATGACGCCATGCGTGCTCTTGGCTTTAAAGTCGGGCGCCGGATCGAGAATTCGTGGAATGCGTGATTCGATCGTCATGTAGGTTCCTCCTTGAAACTGTTGAACAGTCAGCCTGCGGGGCGGTCGTTTTTCCAGGCTTGATTCAAGCACGAGGCAACCCGCGGCGTGGGCCAGCTGCGGGTGGATAAGATGTATATCAGGAAGCGAAGCTTGCGATTCGATCTAGAAACACACCCGCAGCGTGCAGCAACAACAGCAGCAGCGGAGGAGCGGGTGGTGAGAGGTGTTTACCATTTCGACTTGTTTTAGCATAGAACCGCCGCCATTCGGTGTCAAACTCGGAGTTCGCTCATCACTGAGGCGAAGCAATGCACGCGAGCGGCAATCGAAAAATTAAAAAGCGCGTGCTCTCGCAGACCAGGTGAGAGATTTTTTATTTCTAAGCAGCACTGATCCTGTAGCAAAAGAACGCCTTTTCCTTGAATGATTCACATGCTTTCAACAGGGCTGATCACACATATACACAACACTGGCAACGCGACGCCGTTCCGCGGTGGAAGCGGAAGCAAAAAGCAAGCCGCACTTCGCTTCCTCTTCCCCGTTTACACATCGCTTTCATCTTCGTACTCTGTGCAAGCGTTGCCGTCGAGGTAGCGCAACTGTCGGCCTTGAAATCTGACAACTGAAATTTAGACCGGACGCGCTTGGATTGCGCGCTGCTACTGGAAGAAGACCTGCCATCCCCCGGCCCCCTGGTGATCGCAAAGCAGGCCTTGTTCCAACGCTACAGCAGCCATCCAGAGGCGGCTTATTCCGTTCTTCCCCCGAAGCCTGCGGACGCGCGCATGCGAGTGCGCCGTCGCGTTTCACATCTCCTTTGAGGAGAAGTTAGGACCCCATGAGGCCAAAGAAAACGATTCTATGTGTGGATGACAACGAGCAATCCCTGTCCGTTCGCAAGTTCTTACTAGAAACCCGCGGCTATCGAGTGCTCACAGCCTCCAGCAGCGAACAAGCATTGGAGCTATTTCGAGATGGAGGCATTGATCTGGTTTTGAGCGATCTGATCATGCCCTACATGGATGGAAACGAGCTCATTCGCCGTATGAAGGAGATAGCTCCTGAAGTGCCGGCGATTCTCATCAGCGGAAGCGTCAAGGCTTTCGACCGCGCCAATCGCGCCGACGCGTTTTTGCCCAAGGGAGCCTGTTCACCGGTCGAGATGCTGGAACGCATCCGGGTGATGGTGGCTCGAAAACGCGGCCCCAAAAAAGGCCATGGACTGCGTCCGTTGGTCGCCGAGCACGAGCCCGAGCACAGTGAACCAGAAGTAGTTGGGGTTTGATTGCTTGCCGCCCCGACGGTCCCAGTTACAATCAGGAACGTGCAGCCCATTATCGAGGCAAAGAACGTCAGCAAGGTTTACAGGGCAGGTAAGGTCGACGTACCTGCCCTCAGCAACGTTTCTTTTGTCGTCCCTCCGGGTGAGTTCGTCAGCATTGTGGGGCCGTCGGGCAGCGGCAAATCGACCCTCTTCTACATCCTTGGCGGCCTTACGCGGGCAACTTCAGGAAGCGTGTTGATCGACGGAGTCGACTTTGCCAAACTCAGCGACTCCGAGCGCACCCGATTGCGCAAGACCAAGATCGGCTTTGTCTTTCAAAAATTCAATCTGCTGCCCACTCTGACCGCGCAAGACAATATCGAGATCGCGCGGGAAATTGCCGGCAGTCACCAGGCGAAGGATGAGGCGCTGCTCAAGCAACTAGCCGACATGCTCGGTATAGCCGGCCGTCTCGATCATCGTCCTTCGGAGCTTTCTGGTGGGGAGCAGCAACGCGTGGCAATTGCCCGTGCGTTGATCACGCGCCCTGCCATCATTCTTGCCGATGAGCCCACCGGCAATCTCGACACCACAAATTCCAATGCGGTGTTGGAGATGCTTAGGCGTTCAAACCAGGAATTCAAGCAGACGGTATTGATGATCACGCATAACCCTGAGGCGGCCGAAGTCGGAGATCGCATCCTGCACATGCGCGACGGTCACCTGCTCGACGCATAGACTGCGACTGCGAGTGGAAAATGACCACCTGGGTCTTATTCGCCGGTTTGCCTGGAACGGGCAAAAGCACGCTCGCCAGGGCGTTGGCTCTACGTCTGGATGCGGCGATTGTCGACAAAGACCGCGTGCGCGGCGCGCTCTTTCCAGGCGCTCTCACGGACTACAGTGCCTCCCAGGATGAATTGTGCATGCAGGCCATACTGACCGCAGCCGCCTACCTGACGGTGCGTCGCCGCGTGCCGTTCATCTTTTTCGATGGGCGGACCTTTTCCACCCAGGCTCAAAGGGACGAGGTCTTAGTGGCGGCTGAGCAAGCGGGTGCGCAGTCGCGCATCCTGCATGTGAGCTGTGCGGACGCTGTGGCAGAGCAGCGTCTGGCCGCGGGCGATCCCGAACATCCGGCACAGAATCGCGATCCTGCCCTTTATCGCACCATTAAGCAGCATTTTGAGCCAATCCAGAGCGCGAAGCTGGAGGTGGATACGACCTTGGGTATCGATAGGGTGCTGGGCTCTGTCGAGGCCTATCTGAAGGGCAGGGAATAAGGGCTGCGTTGACCCGGCCGGGAACCGCCCGATATACTCTCTGAGGACGTATGCGGGAGTAGCTCAGTGGTAGAGCATCGCCTTGCCAAGGCGAGGGTCGCGGGTTCAAGTCCCGTCTCCCGCTCCAGGTAGCTGCCTTGTGGCCAATCAGACTGCAGATCGGGCTTATGGTCTGAAAGTCGCAGTCGCCGAATCGGTATCCGTCTGGCCCGGCGGTACAATGTTCAAGATGGCGCGGTACCCAAGCGGTAAGGGAGAGGTCTGCAAAACCTTTATGCGTCGGTTCGATTCCGACCCGCGCCTCCAATCTTCAATTTCTCCTCGCCAGTTATCTACCGTTCACGGAACTACGCCGCCAGCTAGGTTTGGTGCCTGCAGTTGGCAGGTTTGACCTTTAATAGTCCCCTTGCCAACCGGTAAACAATAGACGAGGTCGAAATGCTGGCCTGGCAAAGACCGGCATTGGCGCGTCGCCGGTAAAAACGCCGCAGACGAGAAAAACCCTGCGTTGATTTCGTCTTTATTTCTAGTACGAAAGCGAGCCCTCTGCCGGCTTTTGCAACGCCTGGCCCGGAGTACAATTCTCAATCAGCCACCGCGGAACCCAAAACGCCTTTCTTCCGCTGCAGGTTTTAGGAGGCGCATCTATGCCCGTCGAACTAACCATCAACAACGTATCTAAAACAGTAGATGTGGAGCCGGACACCCCGCTGCTCTGGGTGCTCCGCGACTCCCTCAACCTGCACGGGACCAAATACGGCTGTGGCATGGGCCTCTGCGGAGCCTGCACCGTGATCGTCGCCGGCCAGGCCATCCGCTCCTGCCTGACCCAGGTTTCCTCCGTAGCCGGCAAGCCCATCACCACCATCGAAGGCTTGTCCCCTGACGGAACCCACCCCGTCCAACAAGCCTGGGAAAAGATCGACGTACCCCAATGCGGCTACTGTCAGGCCGGCCAGATCATGTCCGCCACCGCGCTCTTATCCCGCACCCCACACCCCACCGACGCGGACATCGACGCCGCCATGAGTGGCAATCTCTGCCGTTGCGGAACCTACCCTCGCATCCGCGAAGCCATCCACCACGCCGCAACCCTCGAAAAAGCCTAAGGAAAGGAGAAGAACTATGAACCTGAACCGCCGCTCCTTTCTCAAAGTTTCCGCCCTCACCACCGGAGCTCTCACCCTCCGGCTCTACATCCTGCAGGCCCAGGCCCAGGCGCCCACGAAACAAAACCTGAAGCCCACGGCCTTCATCAAAATCGCTCCCGACGGAACCGTAACCATCAAAGCCCGGGGACCCGAAATGGGCCAGGGCATCAAGACCGAACTGCCCATGCTCATCGCCGAAGAGCTCGATGTCGACTGGAAGAGCGTCCGTGTGGAACAGGCTGACCTCGACGAGGCCACCTACGGCAGCCAATCCGCCGGCGGCAGCACCTCCACTCCCAAGTCCTGGGATCCGCTGCGCCGCGTAGGAGCGGCCGGCCGCCAGATGCTCGTAACCGCGGCTGCGACAATCTGGGCTGTTCCCCTCTCCGAGTGCAGCACCCAATCCGGCTGCGTCCTGCACAAAGCCACCGGCAAATCCCTCACCTACGGAGAACTGGCCGCCAAAGCCGCCGCGCTCCCCTGCCCGGTCCTCGACGAAGTCACGCTCAAAGACCCGAAAGACTACACCATCATTGGCAAGTCCCAGACCGGCGTCGACACCCACTCCATCATCAGCGGCAAGCCGCTCTTCGGCATCGATGTCGCGCTGCCGGGCATGCTCTACGCGTCCATTGAGAAGTGCGCTGTCTTTGGCGGCAAAGTCAAAACCGCCAACCTCGACCAGGTAAAGCAAATGCCGGGCGTGCGCCAGGTGCTGGTGATCGACGGCACGATCAAGCTCGCGGCCTACACGCCGCCGGAGCCAGGCATGGAACCGGGCAT
>CAZSUK010000501.1:0-5904 GCA_964609355.1 uncultured Acidobacteriaceae bacterium
ACACCCTTCCAGGTGCAGCTTGCCGAGGAACCTGGAGCCGGCGTGGTGGTCAGATCAAAGCTGACGTAATTGGCCACAGCGAGGTCTAACTTTCCATCACGATCGTAATCGACAAAAGCACAGCCAGTGCCCCACAGCTTGCCGGTGCCGTCGACCCCGGCTGAAGCTGCTACCTCCTTGAAGCTGCCATTGCCTTGGTTGTGATAGAGGCGATTCTTGCCATACGCGGTGACGAAGAGGTCTTCGTAACCGTCATTGTCATAGTCACCCACGCATGCGCCCTGTCCCCAGCCGCTCTCTGCCAGGCCGGCGTGCGCGGTTACATCGGTAAACGTGCCATTGTGGTTGTTGTGAAAAAGGTGGCTGGTAGGATGCTGCCCCTTTTGATCCTGCGTAGGCAGCAGGTCCCCGTTCACCAGGAAAATATCCGGCCAGCCGTCGTTGTCGTAATCGAAGATCGCCACGCCGCTTCCCGTGGCCTCAACAATGTATCGCTTTGATTCTGTCCCTCCATTGGCGTTGAGCACACGAATGCCCGCCTTCCCGGCAAAATCCTCAAACCAAGCTGGGCCAGTGTGTGTTGGTGAGGGTGGATAGATGGGTGTCGCTGCGAAGGCGGTGGGTGCGAGCAAAGCGAGAAGCATGGCTCTGTAGATGATCTTGCTGGTGTGAGCCGATGGGATAGAAGTCATTCGCATACATTCTAGAGGCCGCGGTCGAAGACTGGCTCTATGGCCATGCGATCCTCGGGGCTTCGAAAATAAAGCTGCACCGTCCAAACTTTGAGTGGGTGGCCCAGGTCTCGCTTTTGAGACCTGGGTTTCCCTGCCAAAAGCGCGTTCGCTGGTGAGATAAACTGTGCCCGGTATACCTATGGTGAAGTTGCGCGTCCTGTGCTTTCTTGTCCTGGTGGCCCCCGGGTTTGGCGCCCAGACACAGGACTCCAAGCCGCCCCTTAGTTCCCCGACCGCGGAAGCGCAAAAGCTTCTGGATACTGGACGGCTCGACGAAGCGTTGAAGATCCTGGATACGCTGGCCGTGCAGCAACCAGAACCAGCCGGCGTGGAGCGGCTGCGCGGCATCGCGTTCTACGAGCAAGGGCAGATTCAGTCCTCCGCAACGGCCTTCGAGCATGCGTTGGCCCAGGATCCCGGGGACCGCGAAGCCATGCAGATGGAAGGTGTCGCGCTTTTTCGTATCGGTAAACCGGCTGCGGCGATTCCGCTGCTCGAGCAGGCCCACCTTTCCATCCCCCGCACGAACATCGACAGCAACTACGTCCTCGGCTTGTGCTACCTGGACACCCGGCGCTACGATGATGCGCGAAAAGCCTTTGCAGCCCAGTACGGCTTTCCGCCTGAATCGCCTTCGGCTTACCTGCTTGCCGCCAGGATGATGTTGCGGCGGGACTATTTGCCGGTCGCCGACTCCTTCGCCCAGAAGGCACTTTCGCTTAATCCTAATTTGCCGCTGGCGCATTTGTTGCTGGGCCAGATCCGCCTAGCCCAATCACAATTAACAGAAGCGGTCGCGGAGTTCACGCGCGAAAGCGAACTGAATCCGCTCTATGGCGAAGTATATGACCGGCTGGGCGATACCTATATTCGCCAAGGTGACTACACCAAGGCGCAAGAGGCCCTTGATCGCGCCGTGCTGCTGGAACCAAATTCCCCGGTACCGTTTATTTTGCTGGGTAAGGTACTGTTGAAACAGCAAGACCCGGTCATGGCGAAGATGTACCTGGATAAGGCGCTGGCGATGGATCCGCGAAACTACATGACCCATACACTGCTGGGGCAGGTCTATCGCTCTCTGGGACAAACCAGTCAGGCGTCGCACGAATTCCAAATGGCCGAGCAAATCCAGGCCGATGCGCAACCAAAGCTTGAAACGGTTAAGTGAATCCGGAGGGGCGGCGTGCGTGGCCCTTCTGCTTACGATGCTGCCGGCGGAGCCAACGCGCGCGCAGACAGCCACGCCCTCCGCAGACAAATCCCGGCAGGCAGATGAGGCCTTTCGCGCCGGTTATCAAGCGGTCTCCAACCATCAGCTGGAGGAAGCGCGCCGGGACTTTCAAAAGGTAGTCCATCTGGTTCCGCAGATCGAGGAGGGGCACAGCGCACTAGGGGCAGTCCTGGTGCAACTGGGTGCTTATCTCGAGGCCATCGGCGAGCTAAGACAAGCGCTCAAGCTGAAGCCGGAGGACGTTGCCGCGCAAACAAATCTGGCTGTAGCACTTGCCGGGAGTGGACAAGACGCGAAGGCCCTTCCATTTTTCATGCACCTGGACTCCGCAAAGCAACCGCTGCCAGTCAACGTGCTCCTGGTCTATGCGCGATCATTGGTGGCCACAGGCCAAATGTCGATCGCCACAGAAAGACTCAAGCGCGCGGTCGAACTTACTCCAGCAGATACTTTGCTGCGTGACGCGCTGGGCTCCCTCTATGCCCAACAGCAGGAATGGACGCTCGCGGCGGACGAGTTTCGAGCCGCGCTCCAACTCGACCCCGAGCTGGCAACAGCCCATCTTCATCTTGGGCTGGTCTTGCTAAGCCAGGGGCAAATGGAGGCAGCTCTCACGGAACTGACCACCGCCACGCAACTGGCTCCTCAAAGCGCTATGGCCCAACTATCGCTGGGCAAAGCCCTAGCTCAGGCTGGGAAGGTGGAAGACGCGCAGTCCGTGCTCAAGACTGCGGTGGCTCTTGATGGCTCCAACCAGGACGCGAAGTATCAACTGGCGTTGGCCTACCAGGCGGGCGGCCGATTCAAGGAGGCCCTGCCGCTTTTTCAAGGGGTGGCCCGAACCGACCCGGCAAACGCTCCCTTGCTTACCAACCTTGCCCTCGACTTAGTGCAGCTCGGCAATGCGAAAGAGGCGATCCCCACTTTCCAGCGTGCCCTCTCTCTTACCCCCGATGTGGTAACCATCTACGAAGATCTCGGGGTTGCTTACCTGCAGCAAAGCGACGTCGACGATGCTCTGCGTGAATTTCGCTCGGCACTCAAGCTGGATCCATCTGCTCCCCAGCTCCACTACAATCTGGGCCTTGCGCTCAAGCTGAAGGACGACTTAAGCGGAGCGATCCCGGAACTGGAAGCGGCGGCGAAGCTGGATCCGAACGCACCTGACCCGCCCTTTACCCTGGGCATCCTATATATGCAACAAGGGCGCTTCGAGGATGCCGCCCAACAACTGAGCACTGCGCTGAAACTGCGTCCGGAAAACAGCGACGGATGGGCGGTGTTGGGCTCAGTCTATCGCCAACAAAACAAACTGCCGGAGGCGGTATCCGCTCTGCAGGAAGCGATTCGCCTTGCTCCGCAGATGCCTGCGCCCCATGTCACCCTGGCCAGCATACTTGCGGAGCAGGGAAAGCAACCAGAAGCTGCTGCGGAACGGAAGGCCGCCGCTGCCCTCACCCGCGTGGCCATAAACCACCAACGGGCTGCGTTCGCCTCGAACACCGGCAACATGTTGCTGGAAAAGGGGCAGATTAGCGATGCGATCGCACGCTACCAGGAAGCCCTGGTAGCCGACCCGAACTTCGCGGAGGCACACCGGCAGCTGGCTGTTGCGCTGGCTCGGGAAGGGCGGACAGCAGAAGCCCTGACGGAACGGAAGAAGGCTGACGATCTGGAACCGCCCCAACCATAAGGCTCGTCTCTACCAGGTGTAGACTGCAACCGCCTGGGGGGGACCGGGAACTGAGTCCGTCACCGTCGTCTGGACAACCACTTGCAGGTTCTTCTTTGCCCAACCTGGGGCGGCTGTACGGAGAGCTTCCTCCAGATACCTCGAACTGGAAACCAGCTCGGCCGCAGCTTGCGTGCCGTCTGCCAGAATGCCCGCCGTAGATACAACAAATTGGCCCGTCTTGGAATTGAGGAGCCTGGTCACAACGGCAAAGTCCTCAATCACTTCGCCGTGCGGGCCCCATTTAGGACGCCAGACTCGACCCGCCGGACCCTGCTCCCGGATCTTCTCAATCCCATCCTCTTCCACGAATGCGAAATGGAGGTTGGCCGTCATTTGCAGGGTCCACCGATTGTTGAAAGCCCCCACTACGATGGCAGGAGAGTTGCGCAGATCTGCAAAGGAGTAGTGGCTCCCAATTCTCACTTGACTTTCTTTGCCCATCTGACCGAGGAGAGCCGAGAGCCGAACGGCTGCGTAGGCATCACCTGCGGCTACGCCGTAGTCCGCGTACTCCACCATGTCGCCCCAAACCAGCTTGTCCCGGGGCTGCATCGGTGGCCGCGCAGTGAGGTGCTGCAGTTCGGTGGTAAATTCGCCGGGAGACTTGGAATACCTTTGCAGAAGTCCGAGCGAAGGCACGTAAACGGTCGGTTTCGCCAGGCAGATCAGGACCGGCTCCGTAGTAGCGAGAACAGGCGACCAGAATTGATTCACTGTGGGATTTCCGCTGCTGGAACGGTGAATAAATGCTGCCAGCAAAGCCGCGGCGATCGCCAAAGTAAAACCAAGCATCAGCCGCGCCTGGGCAAACCGCCGGTTGCTTTTCGCAAGCAGATCGATGGGCGCGATCGAGACCGGTGCAGCCTGGGTGATTTCACCTTTGGCCGGTTCTGGCTCAGTCCGTTCCGCGGGGATCCGTTCGACCGGGGCCGGTTCATCCAGCTGCGGCGTGGCCCAGCGGAACTCAGGAGCATACGAACCGACCGGCAATTCAATGCGAACAGGTGACTGGCTCAGGGCCGCGTGATGGTATTGTTCCAGTCTTCTGCGTACCTCACCGGCCTGAACCCGGACGACCGGGTCGTCTCCTGTGGAATAACCTGCCGGCCGCTGGAAAAGTTTTGCTCCGATCGTCCGCTCTTTTAGGGGTTCGTGGCTGCCCTCCAACGTATGCTGCACCACGTAGGACAAAAATTGCTTGCTTCGGTTGCTGGTGCGGAAGAAAGGGCTGCTCAGGATGGACTCCAGCTCGCGGAGGATAGCCTCTTTCTGGGGACCATCCGGGGGAGGGTCGCCCTGATGAATCTGCTGGTTCTCCTTGGGTATCGTGGGCGGTTGCATAGACCTCGCTCTTTTCGCTGTACGCGAAACTGCCGAGCATCCGTTTTTCAGAATTTCTGCGGCCGACCGCCCTTTCGCCGGGTAGAAATTTGAATCAACCACTGATCTCTACCGGGTAGGTGCCGATCAACAAAAGGCTTAGGCAGCAGCGGGAAACGTTTGCACCCCCGCCTACGCACTGTAATACACCGTAAGGCACTTGAAAAGACCTGCTGCGAAGCCGAGAACGGAGGCGCCTGTATTTATATGGCGCTGCAGTACTTCTTTGGAGGACTGACAATGCAATCCATATTGAAAACGCGCACCAGATGCGCGTTCCTGGTTATCGCGCTCGCATGTTTACCAGTGGCGACCATTCCTCTCTCGGCGCAAGCCATCTATGGCTCTATTTACGGGCAGGTGACTGACCCGAGCGGTGCCGCCATCCCTAATGCCACCATCACCGTAAGCGACGAGAGCAAAGGCACATCGGTCCAGGTAACCTCCAATCAGTCGGGCGAATACACGGTGCCGAATCTCATTCCGGACGTTTACGACGTCAAGGCAGAGGCTGCGGGGTTTAGAGCGGTTGAGAACAATGGAGTTCAGGTCTCAGCCGATACGTCACCCAAGGTCGACCTGAAACTCAGTGTCGGCAGCGCCAGCGAAAGCGTCACCGTTACCACTGCGCCACCTCAACTGCAAACCGATCGGGCGGACGTAGGGACTGTCTTCAACCAACAATCCATTTCCGGCCTGCCCATCGCGGGGCGCAACTTCGCCAGCCTTCAACTGCTGATTCCGGGAGCCCAGGCGATGGGATGGACGCAAAACAACGCCGAGGACTCGCAGGGCAGCCCCACCGTTAACATCCAGGGGCAGTT
>CAZSUK010000502.1:0-3430 GCA_964609355.1 uncultured Acidobacteriaceae bacterium
GCGCGCAGGCTGCAGATGATTCTGCCCCTGGGTGGCTCGAGCGGCAAGAAGGCCGGCCTGGGCGACGTGATTACTGCCTCCGTGAAAGAAGCTTCTCCCGATGGGCAAGTCAAGAAGGGTGTCGTCGTCAAAGCAGTCGTCGTCCGCACGCGCAAGGAATATCGTCGCCGTGACGGAACCTATATCCGCTTTGATCAAAACGCCGCGGTATTGATCAACGAGGCAGGCGAGCCGGTAGGTACGCGCGTATTCGGTCCGGTCGCTCGCGAACTGCGGGAAAAGAAGTTCCTGAAGATTGTGTCGCTGGCCCCGGAAGTACTCTAAAGCGAGGATTTATGGCATTGAAATTACAACGCAACGACACGGTCGAAGTCATCACCGGTACCGACAAAGGCAAGCGCGGCCGCGTGTTGCGCGTGTTGGCCGATTCGGACCGGGTTTTGGTCGAACACGTCCGCATGGTCAAGAAGCATGTCCACCCCAACCCGCAGCGCAACATCAAGGGTGGCATTGCTGAGCAGGAAGCAGCCATTCAGATTTCGAACGTGATGTTGGTCTGTGGTTCCTGCGGGCCGACTCGGGTTGGTCACAAGTTTGAAGGCGACACCAAGGTTCGGGTATGCAAAAAGTGCGGCACGACTTTGGCCGCCAAGAAAAAGTAAGCACGCAACGGTAAACGGGCGAAAAATAAACCCACTCCGGGACCGTGAAAAGAAAGAGATGGATGTATGGCAACAAAGCTAAACGCGAGATTGAAGGAAAAGTACCAGAAGGAAATCCGGCCCGCCCTGCAGAAGGAACTGGGCCTGGACAACCTGATGGCTGTGCCCCGCCTGGAAAAGATCGTCCTCAACATGGGACTGGGCGAAGCCACGCAGAACGTGAAGATCATGGATCCACTGGTCGCTGATCTGGCCTCGATCGCCGGACAAAAGCCGGTCACCACCAAGGCGAAGAAATCGATCGCCGCTTTCAAGGTGCGCGAGGGCATGCCCATCGGCGCCATGGTGACCCTGCGCGGCGACATCATGTACGAGTTTCTTGACCGTCTGGTTTCCGTCGCCCTCCCCCGAGTGCGCGACTTCAAAGGTGTTTCGACGAAGAGCTTCGACGGGCGAGGCAACTACACGCTGGGCATGCGCGACCAGCTGATTTTCCCCGAAGTGGATTATGCGCGCGTGGAGAAGTTGAAGGGCATGAATGTCACCATTGTGACCACTGCCAAGGATGATAACCAGGCGCGTGCCCTGCTGCGGCAGTTTGGCATACCCTTCCGCCAGACTGCGTAGAGAGAGACCCATGTCAACGACAGCAAAACGAGTTAAAGACGCCCGCAAGCCGAAGTTTTCCAGCCGCCAGCACAATCGCTGCAAAATCTGCGGCCGGCCCCGTGCGTACCTGCGCAAGTTCGGCCTCTGCCGCTTGTGCTTCCGCCAACTGGCACTGCGGGGAGAAATTCCCGGAGTGGTTAAGTCCAGCTGGTAAGTAAAGTAACTGCATTATTTGCGTCATAACAGCATTCCCGCTGGTTCTTCGGCTTCGTAGCCGGAGCGAACGGGGAGTGGAGGAGAGAGAATGAGTTTGACCGACCCAGTAGCCGATTTCGTGACGCGCATCCGCAATTCCATCCGTGCGCGCCACCAGAAACTGGATGTTCCGGCCTCGAAGCTGAAGACCGAGATTGCCCGCATCCTGAAAGAAGAAGGCTACATCGCCAACTACAAGGCGGCAGAAGAGAACGGCCGCGCTATCCTGCGGGTCTATCTCAAGTACGGCGCCAACAACGAAGCTGCCATTCGCGACCTTTCTCGCGTTTCTCGCCCCGGATGCCGCGTCTACGTCGGCCGGGATGAAATCAAGCGCGTACAGAGCGGGCTCGGCATCAGCATCATGACCACGCCGCGTGGCGTGATGACCGGACGCCAGGCCCGGCGCGAAGGCGTCGGCGGCGAGATCCTGTGCGAAGTCTGGTAGGAGAGACACATGTCACGTATCGGTAAAAAACCCATTCCGTTGCCCGCAGGCGTGAAGTACACCGTCCAGGGCAACACCGTTCTGGTCGAAGGCCCCAAGGGCAAATTGACCGCAATGCTGCCTACGGGGATCAAGCTGGAGAAGCAGGACAGCAACTTGGTCGCGGTGCGCGAGAAGGAAGAACTCGCAGCTCTGCATGGCCTCACCCGGGCGCTGGTTTCAAACGCCGTCGAAGGCGTAACCAAGGGCTGGACGAAGGAACTGGATATTGTCGGCATCGGTTATCGTGCCGAGCTTAAGGGGAAGGGCACTGTCGTGTTCACCCTCGGCTTCTCCCACCCGATCGAGTTCCCGTTGCCCACGGGCATCGATGTGGCCATTGACCCTAAACAGACCCACTTGACCATTAGCGGCATTGACCGTCAAAAGGTAGGCCAGGTGGCTGCCGACATGCGTTCCCTGCGCAAGCCCGACCCTTACAAGAACAAGGGCGTGCGCTATATGGGCGAGCGTTTGAAGAAGAAGGTTGGAAAGACCGGAGCCAAGTAACAACCGAACGGGGCTGCAGGGCAGCTCCGCTTTTAGGAAAGGAAGACCAATGTTACCGATCAGACAGAGGAACGTAATTCGCCAGAGGGTGCACTTTCGCATTCGGCAGAAGATGGAAGGCACGGCACAGCGTCCACGGTTGAACGTATACCGTTCGCTGAATCACATTTACGCCCAGGTCATCGACGACGCCAAGGGAGAGACGATCCTTTCCGCCTCCAGCCTGGCTGCCAAGATAAAGACCGGCGGCAACGTGGCTGCGGCGAAAGAAGTAGGCAAGCTGGTAGCCGAGCGGGCCATCGAAAAGGGAATCAAGAAGGTAGTTTTCGACCGCGGCGGTTATCTCTATCACGGGCGTATCAAGGCCCTGGCGGATGCAGCGCGCGAAGCAGGTCTCGAGTTTTAGGCATTAGGAAGGATCGGAAAATAGCATGGCAATACTGAAGCGGAAATTGGACGCCGGGCAATACAACCTGAAGGATCAGGTGGTGTCCATCAATCGTGTCACCAAGGTAGTCAAGGGCGGCAAGAACATGTCGTTCGCGGCGCTGGTCGTGGTGGGTGATCCCTCTGCCGGCGTAGTGGGCTTTGGTTCCGGCAAGGCGAAGGAAGTTCCGCAGGCCATTCGCAAGGGAATCGAAGCGGCCAAGAAGAACCTGGTACACGTGAACCTATCCGAGACGACCATACCTCACCAGGTACTGGGCCGCTTCGGTTCCGGGCACGTGCTCTTGAAGCCGGCGCCGGAAGGCACGGGCGTCATTGCCGGCGGTGCGGTGCGCGCGGTCATGACCTCGGTCGGAGTGCAAAACATCCTGACCAAGAGCCTGGGCTCCGCCAATCCTCACAATGTGGTCAAGGCGACCTTCGATGCCTTGGTGCAGTTGCGCGATCGTGGCGAAGTGGC
>CAZSUK010000503.1:0-3109 GCA_964609355.1 uncultured Acidobacteriaceae bacterium
GACACGCTAAGGCGGCTGGTGCATATAGGTTCGCATCGGCCGGAGAGCGTGCGTTGTGGCATACGCTGATCTTTTCTCCGCACGTTGCCTCCCGCGCCGGAAATAATCCCGCCCTCTGCACGCGTTCCGCGCTTTGTGCACACACGAAATGAGGATTTTATGAAGCAAGAAGTAACTGTCGAACTTGCCGGTGGCAAACGATTGACTTTCGAAACAGGCCGCCTGGCCAAGCAGGCCTCTGGTGCTGTGGTCGTCTCCGAGGGAGACAACGTCGTTCTGGCCACCGCAGTGGCTGCACCCGAACCCAAAGAAGGCCTCGATTTTTTTCCCCTGACCGTCGACTATCGTGAATACACCTACGCCGGCGGCCGCATCCCAGGTGGCTTTATCAAGCGCGAAGGCCGTCCCAGCGAGCGTGAGATTCTCACCTGCCGCCAGATTGACCGCCCCATTCGCCCCATGTTCCCCAAGAACTTCCGCAATGAAACCCAGGTGATTGCCCTGGTCCTTTCCGCGGATAAAGATAACGATCCTGACGTGCTGGGTATCAACGCCGCTGGAGCCGCCCTGGCACTCTCCGATATTCCTTTCGGCGGCCCCATTGGCGCAGTACGGGTAGGTCAGGTGAATGGCCAGTTTGTCGCCAATCCTTCCTACGACGAGCGGCTCGCGAGCAACCTGAATATCACCGTCGTGGCTACAAAAGACGGTGTGGTGATGATCGAGAGCGGGGCCAGCGGCGTCAGCGAAGATACCGTGGTCGATGCCATCGAATTCGGCCACAACGAGGCCAAGAAAATCTGTGCCGCAGTGGACGAGTTGGTTGCCAAGGCCGGGAAGACGAAGCGTGTCGTGGCTCCGATCGAGTTCGATCAGGAATACTTTGCGGCGCTCGAGGCCAAGGCCGGCGACCGGTTGAAAGACGCACTCGATACCAAGACCCACCCCAAGACGGAAAGCTATGCGCTGGTCAAACAGATCAAGGACGAACTGGCTAAGGAGCTTCCCGAAGGCGATGCGGACGCCAAGAAAAAGCTGTCAAAGTATTACGAGACTCTGCGCGAGAGGATCTTCCGCGAGCAGGTAACCAAAGATCGTATCCGGCCGGATCGCCGCAGCTTCGATCAGATCCGCGACATCTCGATTGAAGTCGGCGTGTTGCCCCGCGTTCATGGATCTGCACTGTTTACCCGCGGCGAAACCCAGGCATTGGTCACCGTCACCCTGGGAACCTCCGACGACGCACAGCGCCTGGAAACTTTCCAGGGCGAACAGCGCAAACGATTTATGTTGCATTACAACTTCCCCCCGTTCTCCGTGGGTGAAGTAGGCCGAATGACCGGTGTAGGGCGGCGCGAGATTGGCCACGGCGCTTTGGCCGAGCGCGCGATCGCAGCGGTACTGCCTGGGGAAGACGAATCCCCTTACACCTTGCGTGTGGTCTCGGACATTCTGGAATCTAATGGTTCCTCGTCCATGGCCAGCGTATGCGGCGCCAGCCTGGCCCTCATGCATGCAGGCATTCCCCTGAAGGCAGCTGTTGCCGGGGTAGCGATGGGCCTGGTTAAGGAAGGCGACAACTACGCCATTCTGACAGACATCGCCGGTGCAGAAGACCACTACGGCGATATGGACTTCAAAGTAGCGGGCACCCGTGAAGGAATCACCGCCCTGCAAATGGACATCAAGATTAGCGGGGTGACCGGACAGATCATGCGCGAGGCCCTCGAACAGGCCCGCCGCGGACGGTTGTGGCTGCTGGACCAGATGGATGCAGTGCTGGCTTCCCCAAGCAGCGAACGTTCCAAATTCGCGCCTCAGATCCACACCCTGCAAATACCTACGGACAAGATTCGCGATCTGATCGGACCGGGCGGCAAGACCATTCGCGGAATCATCGAAGCCACTGGCGTGAAGATCGATGTCGACGACACCGGGCGCGTCAATGTGGCCTCGAGCGATGAAGACGGTTTGAAGAAGGCGCTGGCCATGATCAGCGATCTCACTGCCGTTCCCGAAGTAGGGAAGACCTACCTGGGCAAGGTTGTCAGGTTGGCCGAATTCGGCGCATTCGTTGAGATCTTTCCTGGGACTGACGGTTTGCTGCACATCAGCGAAATTGCCGAGCATCGCGTCAAAGACGTCAAAGACGAATTGCGCGAAGGGGACCAGGTGTTGGTCAAGGTTCTTGGCATCGAAGGCAACCGAATCAAGCTTTCCCGCAAAGCTCTCTTGAAAGAGCAACGCGAAAAGCTGGGACTTCCCGAGCCATCCAGGGGTGGTGGAGAAAGTGGCGGCGGCGAAACTCCCGCTCCGCGTCCTCCGCGTGCGCAGTCGCAATCCCCAGCAGAACGGCAACCGGCTTCGAATGCCAGCACCATCACCATCGAAGGCGGCGAAGAGTTCGATGACGATGAGCCTTTTGTCGAGGGTGGAGATGAGCCCAACTTCAACCGTGCCGACGGCGCGTCCGACGCTGTACCAGCGGAAGCTCGCAGGCCCGCAGGACCGGGCGGTGGTCCCGGAGGTCAGCGCCGCCGGCGGCATCGCAGCCGGGGCCGCGGACCAGGCGGCGGCAGTGGCGGCGGAGGCCGCGGTCCGCAGTAACTTCGTGGGCAGTCTTACGAAGAGGGGTCGCGTGGCAAACGCGACCCCTCTTTTCGTGAGGCACGCACCGTGGCTGGCCTTTGCCGCGCTGAGCGTGGTTTGGGGATCAACCTGGATCGCTTCCGACACTCTCACGGAATACGTTCCACCCTTGCGTGGCTCGGCTGCCCGCTTTCTTCTAGCGGCAATCCTTTGTCTTCCGGTCATCCTGGGTAAACGGCTCCCACCGCCTCGCGGCCGCGCTCTGGGTTCCATCCTCATGCTCTCCGCAACCATGGTCGCCGTGCCGTTGCTACTACTCCTGTGGGCAAGACAACACGTCTCATCGGCAACCGTGACGGTACTCTTTGCGGCCATGCCCCTGCTCGTGGCACTGCGGACGCCTGTGGCCGTTCCTCTCCGTGCGCTGCAGGCGACCATAGTGGGGGTGGGAGCGATTGCATTCCTGGTGAGCGCTTCCCCCTCGTTGGCTCAGCTCGGTGGTGCTGCCGTAGCCCTGATC
>CAZSUK010000504.1:0-14105 GCA_964609355.1 uncultured Acidobacteriaceae bacterium
GTTACTAACTGCTCTGGCGGTCGTTTCGACCGCAACTGAATGTTGGCTTTTGGATGGCAGATTACGGGACGGAGTTGCCATGGATTCGCAGTATGAATTCCGCCGCCCTTTAGAAATGAGAGCGATCGCAGTAACTTGCCCATACAGACGTTAGGGGAATTCGTAGCACCCCCACCCATTTCGCTCCACAACTGGAGAGATTTTCGTAACTTTTCGTAGAGATTCGACGGATTACACCGGAAGGGGAAGATAGCAACTATCGCAGATGTTTTTACCGGAAACTCAGCTTTTACGTGTGACTGACTTCTACGCGCAACAGAGACTTTTTCGTAACCAGCATAGCCAAGCCTGGGAATATCGCAGCCGGGTACGGCCCAATTAACTAATTGGAAGGTCAACCCAACCATAAATAAATGGAGCGGAGTCTCTTGATTTCGTAAAATATCGTGATGAGCACTACGCCACGCTACACCGACGAACACGCCACCGCTGGTCTTGATTGGAAGTTCCCTGACATTGAAACCTGGGAGAATCAGTTTCCGGGCTACGAGATCCTGATCGACGATCCTGAATTCACTTCAATTTGCCCAAAGACCGGTTTGCCCGACTTCGGCGTCCTGACGGTGCGCTATATGCCGCGCCAGCGCTGCCTTGAACTGAAGTCGATGAAGGAATATTTGTTCACCTACCGCAACCTCGGAATCTTTCAGGAAAACGTCGTGAATCGGGTGCTGGAGGATGTGGTGAAGGCCTGCGAACCTTCATGGGCTATTGTCAAAGGGGAGTTCAGACCGCGTGGTGGTATTTCGACCACTATCGAGGCTCGGTGGCCTCGTCCCTGATCCTAGAATCCCTGTGGCGATTGGCTATTCCGGTAACACCAGCTGGGGAAGCGTCTCCTCAGTCACCGCCATTTCCTTAACTTTCGCGCTGGTGACAAGAATCACTGAGAGCACGACCACGGCGCTCCCGGCCGCAATGAATCCGTTCACCCGTTCGTGCAGGACCAACCATCCCAGGAACACGGCCACCACCGGATTCACATACGCGTAGGTCGACACCTTTGACGTGGGTACATGCTCCAGCAACCAGATGTAGGCTGTATAGCCAATCCAGGATCCGCAAACGATCAGGTAGCAAACTGCGCCGATACCGCGAGGGGTCCACACCACACGATGAAGATCTTCGAGCAGGAACGCAAAAACGAAGTTCCCGATCCCGGCCGTGGTCACCTGCCATCCAGTAGCGCTAAACGCATTCATGCCCGACTGCCACCTTTTCGATAGCACGGATCCGAGCGCCCAACTGAAGGAACCGCCAATCAGGCTCAGCGAAGCCCAAAGTTCCTTTCGACCCATTGCCGTACTTGACATAAGTTCAGGGTAGAAGAGGATGATCAGCCCAAGAACGCCGAGCGCAAGTCCGGCTTTACCGCGGGTTGCAATACGGTGATGGCCAAGCAACATCGAGTCCAGAACTAGGAACCACAAGGGCGTGATCGCAACGATGAGAGCAGCAAGGCCGGTGGAGACGGAAAGCTCCGCATAAGAGAGGGTAAGATTGCCGCCCATCAACAATAAAAGGCCCACTACGCCGGCCAGCGCGATCTGTCGCGGCGAATACCAGATCTTGCGCCCGGTCAGCGCACAAACAGCCAACATGATGACGCCCGCTACCGAAAAGCGGATCCCGCACATCAGGCCCGGCGGAATCGTCTGCACCGCGATGTCAATTCCGAGATAGGTCGATCCCCAGAACAGGTAGACCAGCCCGAATGCGAGCATGATCTTCCATCGGCTTGGGTGCGTGGTCTGGTGCATGCTTGGAACGAAATGATCTGCGCGGTACCTTCCAAGCCTACCGCGCGTCCTGCCGGGAGGGGGTGACCATTTGTCTTCCGGAATCAATCTAGCCAAACCTGGATTGTTCCCTTTCAAAGCCGTACCCGGAATGCAACACTGGTTTTTTCCTGGAAAGCAGCTCGTGAGAATTTCTCGCGAAGGTTGGAGTGACCCATCCTGGTCATACGTAGAGACCCCCGGTCACTCCTGCCCTGTTACCTCCGATCCGACGATTCGCTCCCGACCAGAAAAACGATTGGAACAAAGGCATCGTAATCTCTAGTGCCAATGACTACCTGCTGTACTGAGAGCCACGTGCCCTGTGTCCAAATGAAGGAACTTGAAATCAGCCGCGATCGATATGCCGATCGCCGGCAGAAAACAGCTTCCCCAAAACTGGAAAGGCGCCAATGGTCCCACGACAAGCGCAGGCTGGGGCTCGCTCAGTCGTCCTACCTCATACAGTTGCATTTGCAAAACTGTCTTGAGTGCCGCGCCGGTCTTAATTACACAGCCCCAGGAGAGGCGAGACCTTAGCCCCGTAGGCCGTCTGACAAAGTAACCTCGCAGTGGTTACCAGAGTTCCCTTACCTGTCAGGGAAGATATTGACTACCTAGTGTAATGATGGTGTCAGAGTAGTGACCATTGACCCGCTTCGGGCTGAACGGAATAGCTCCGCCTTTCCGGCAAAACAATTGACAGGAAAACCCCTAAATGGCGATGCCCTGGACTTCACTGACCAAGGGGACGAATGAAAGCGAAGTCGCGTCCGGACCGGGACAAGCCAAGGAATTATTTTATAACTTGGGGCAGGTCTTGGAGCGTCTCTGGATCTTCTACGAGGCCATGTTGCGCGGAACGCCGGTCCCCGATTCCGACGACGGCCTCTCACAAATAGAAGCGGCCCTTCGCCGGGTCTCAACACGCCAGAGTGGTCGTGTTGGCGCTGGATCCCAGGGCACGACCGGCCCCCAGATCAGCTAAGAGCTCCGCGCAGGTGATCGGCGAGAAGTCCCATGAAGCAGTCCCGCCGGGACGAACAGCCTGGAGCCTCGTCGCGGCAGTGTCGGATGGGATAAGGTTCACAAGGCAAGTCCCGAACGGACGACACACTGCCTGGCTCTTACGTCAGCAACCACCCTCCAGAGCGTTATCCTGGAATATTCGCTCCGCCGTAGTTGTCTTACATCGATATATGTTGTCGTTTACTCGTTGACGGTCGCGGCGCAGAAAGCGGAGGAATAATCATGGCTAAGAAGACAGCACTGGTGGTGGGAGCAACCGGCATCGTTGGCGGAAACCTGGCAGCGCTTCTCGACCAACAAGCCGGCTGGGTCGTGTATGGGATGTCTCGCAAGCCAACGGCTGCTGGAAATGTGATTCCTGTCCGTTCAGATCTGCAGGATGCCGAGTCTGTCGTTCGAGCAGTAAAAGACATTGCTCCGACGCACGTTTTTCTCGCTACCTGGCTTCGTCAGCCCACAGAGGCTGAGAACATCCGTGTGAATGCCGGTATGGTGCGCAACTTAGTGAACGCGGTATCAAAGTCGCGCTCGGTCGAGCACGTCGCCCTGGTCACAGGACTCAAGCACTACCTGGGCCCGTTCGAGGCATACGGCAAGGGCACATTGCCGGCGACCCCTTTTCGCGAGGAGCAAGCCCGCCTGGCAATCGAAAACTTTTATTATGCGCAGGAAGATGAAGTTTTCGCGGCCGCGGACCGCGATGGCTTCGGCTGGAGTGTCCATCGCCCCCACACCATCATTGGGTATGCCGTGGGCAATGCGATGAATATGGGGGTGACGCTGGCGGTGTATGCGTCGATCTGCAGAGAGGCGGGGCGGCCGTTTCGATTTCCAGGGTCGGCTGTTCAGTGGAATGGCCTTACGGATATGACCGATGCTGGGCTGCTGGCCCGCCATCTTCTGTGGGCGTCGACGACCAGTGCGGCACGCAACCAGGCTTTCAATGTCGTGAACGGAGATGTCTTTCGCTGGAGTTGGATGTGGGAGCAGATCGCCAAATGGTTCGGCGTCGAGCCGGCAGTGTTCGCGGGTGAGGGGGCTCCCCTGGAAAGACAACTTGCCAACGCTGCTCCTCTCTGGAAAGAGATAGCGGCCAGGCATCGATTGGTCGAACCGAATCTCGATATTCTGTTTTCACCATGGCACACAGACGCGGATTTGGGCCGCCCTATCGAGGTCGTGACTGACATGTCGAAGAGCAGGAAACTCGGCTTTCTCGACTACCAGGCAACAGACGATAGTTTCTTTGAGTTGTTCCGTAGGCTCCGGAGTGAGCGACTTATTCCCTGATTGAGCTCCAGGAAGTGTCACTCAACTGGCTTTGTCATTGAGAGCGCACCTCAATCTGATCCGATACCAAAGAAGAAGTTAGTAAGGACAGTGCTGTCCTGCTGCTGGTATCCTTCCCGCTGAAAAGGCGAAGGGGACCATGCGGCTGATAACAAACACCTTTCTGGCAATAGTCCTCTGTATCCCCTTGGTCCTGGCCAAGGCTCAGGAACCGAGAGCGCCGCAACCTCAACTCGGCTCTCGGCTGGTTCCTCTGATCACAGTCAATGGACTGCGGTTCCGTGACTTAAATCGAGACGGCAAACTGGAACCATATGAGGATTGGCGGCTCCCAGCGCAGCAGAGAGCCGCCGATCTCGTTGGTCGCCTATCGCTCGAAGAGAAGGCAGGGCTCATGATGCACGCTTCGGCTCCGGCCAAGGGTTCTCCGGAAATTGGGCGGGGGACGGAGTACGACCTCGATAGGGCAAGAGAGATGATGTCGGGGAAGAAGGTGACGACGTTCATCACTCGACTAACCGCTCCGCCCGCCGCCTTCGCTGAGCAGAACAACCTTCTCCAGGAGCTGGCGGAAAGAACGCGCTTCGCGATACCGCTCACCATCAGCACGGATCCTCGTAACAATTTCAAGGCCACGGTAGGGGCAAGCAATGACGCCGGTGGCTTTTCTCAATGGCCCGACATGACGGGGATGGCTGCCATCGGCCGGTCCGACGTAACACGGAAGTTCGGCGACATTGTGCGGCAAGAGTATCTCTCGGTCGGCATCCAGATGGCTCTTTCTCCCCAGGCAGATCTTTCGACTGAACCGCGATGGTCACGCATTGATGGAACGTTTGGCGAAGACCCGCAGTTGGTGAAATCGATGGCGGAGGCATACATTGCTGGCTTTCAGGATGGAGAGACAGGTCTGCACCCCGGGAGCGTGGCTTGTGTGGTCAAGCATTGGGTGGGATATGGAGCAATGAAGAATGGCCTGGATGCCCATAATTCCTACAGCCGGCACGCGGTTTTCTCGGGTGACGCTTTCGAGCAGCACCTGGTCCCCTTCGAAGGAGCGTTTGCAGCCGGAGTCGCAGTGGTGATGCCGACGTACGCGATTCTCGACGGCGTGACCGTGAACGGGAAACCACTGCAACCCGTCGGCGCTGGATTCAACAAGCAGCTGCTTACGGAACTGCTGCGAGAGAAGTATCACTTTGACGGCGTGATCCTGAGCGACTGGTTGGTTACCGAGAGTTGTCGCGGGGAGTGCCTGCAAGGAGCTGCCGCCGGAGTAAGTCCTTCGATCACACCGGGAGCATTTGGGATGCCCTGGGGTGTGGAGGACCTCACAGTCGAGCAACGCTATGCCAGGGCGCTCGATGCCGGCATTGATCAGTTTGGAGGCGTCGCCGACTCCAGTGTCATTGTGAAACTTGTGCGCGAGGGAAAAATCTCCGAGGCGCGCATCAATGAATCTGCGAGGCGATTGCTGCGGCAGAAGTTCGACCTTGGGCTGTTCGAGGACCCCTATGTGGATCCGGCTAAGGCGGCCATGACCGCAGGGCAGGTGGAGTTCAAGCAGGCTGCGCTTAAAGCTCAGGAACAATCAATGGTTTTGCTAACCAACAAAAAACTGGAACTTCCTGAACGGCGGCAGAAGGTGTTTCTTGTGGGCGTGAGTTCCGCTGCAGCGACTTCGGCCGGGCTTACGCCGGTAGCGACTATGGGCGAAGCGGAGTATGCCATGGTACGGCTTGCTGCCCCGCACCAGGAGTTACATCCGGGCTACTTTTTTGGATCTCGCCAGCA
Organism: uncultured Acidobacteriaceae bacterium; assembly: GCA_964609355.1. GTDB lineage: Bacteria > Acidobacteriota > Terriglobia > Terriglobales > Acidobacteriaceae > PALSA-350. The sequence continues at coordinate 5,952 of CAZSUK010000504.1, forward strand.
TGAGGGCGACCTCGACTTTAAGGCTGACGATCCGCAGCTGATCGAGTTCGAGAAGGTCGCGAGGCAGCTGCCCACCGTCGCGATAGTGTATTTGGATCGGCCAGCCATTCTCGCCCCTCTGATTGAAAAAGCGAGCGCGGTGCTGGTCGATTTCGGAGCGAGCGATGAGGCGGTGCTGGCTGTGATCCAGGGCAAAGCTGCGCCCGAAGGAAGACTCCCGTTCGAACTGCCTAAGACCATGGACGCGGTGCGGGAGCAAAGACCGGATTTGCCGCACGATTCGATCGCCCCTGAGTTCCCGATCCACTTCGGACTGAGTTATCAGGGCTTGCAATAACCGAAGGTCTATTGCGGCACGCCTATCTCCACCGGGTAAACGGTAAGCTGCACTTCGCCCGCCGGCTTACCATCGGCGGTCAGGCTCCAACCTAGAAGTCGAGGTGATTTGTCGCCGGAAGGCGCTGGTGGTGTAAGCAAAATCTGCAGGGGGAAGTTACTCTCCGGCTGTAAGCGGTAGACCGCCTCCTTTGCCACCGGTGTCCATCCTTCCGGCAGGCTGCTGTGCAGTATCACTTCGACCGCTTTCTGTGACTTGTTACGCAAAAGCAGCGGCACCCATAACGGTTTGTCTGGAACGAAATCACTTTGAGGTTTGACGAGTGTTTCCAGAGAGGTGAGTCCGTGGGCACGGTAGAACTCGTGGTAAAACGCCCATGGCCCGCCAAGCTCAAGACTCACCGGGAGCGCCGCCGGTTCCTGATGAGCTTGCGCCGGGGCATAAGCAGTGGGCTCCTTGTCGATGCCGGTCAATACGTCTCCCTCGACCGGCGCTGGGATCAAAGACTTCCCCAGGACCAGGTATTCCGTCTGGTCTATACGGTGACGCATTCCCTCTTCGCCGAAGTCAATCTGCGTACGATAGAAATCCCAGGCCATCCGATTCAATTGTGAAAACGGAACGCCGCGGCTGAGGCATATATCGCTGGCCAGATAGGCTGGTCCGTGATGAGCCAGGAATTCCGGGTCGGTCGCATCCGAAAAAAAGTAAAGTTTCTTGGCTTGCCAGGGGTTAAGTCCTTCTCCGTAGTTATTGATCGACTGCCGATCGCGGGGCGCCGCAATCTGCTCCGGAAAGACCGCCGGCTGACCTGAGAGATCGAACGCCTCGGTCGCCACAACAGCTGCGGCCTGATGGTCTCCGTGATTCTCTCCAGCCACGTAGGCCGGCAACCAGGTAAGGATCACTTCGGGACGCGTGAGGCGGACAATGCGCACCACTTCCTCGAGCGCTGCGCCGTGCCCCAGGGTCTCGAGGGAATGAAGAACATCCTGTGTTGGAGTGTCGGAGGCACGCATGAACCACACGTTGCTGATGCCATGAGCGGTCAGCGACCGCCGCGCCTCAATTTCCCTTACATCCGCCAGGGCTTTACTCTGTTCCATGCCAACAGCATTTCCCCCTGAATTGCCTCGCGTGGTGACCACGACGGCAACCCGCTTGCCCTCGTCGAGCACGGACTTCCAAAGGTAGGTGCCGACGTCCGTGTCGTCATCGGGATGCGCGATCACGAGAAGGATGTCTGCTTTGTAGCGATCATCGGGTGCTGGTATTGAAGGCTGGTCCTGGGCACCGCCTCGCAGCAGCGTGACGCTGAGCAATGCACAGGCACATAGCGATTTGCTGATCATAGCTCTCAACCATCCTCGGATGGGGTCGCAGTCTTCTCCGCCCCGACCAAGAACAATCTATTTCAAGCTACGGTCTTGTCCAGCAAAATCAGCGTGCTCCTTACCAGTGAACCTGGCCGGCGGGGTCTTCCACCACAACGGCTTCGTACTCCTCCAACATCGGCATCAGCAGATTTTCCAGCTTCTCTTTCCAGAGCTTCCCTTGATAGAACTTTTCTTTCATGGAATCGCGGGCACTGGCGTCGGGAAAGCCTCGCATGAAAAAGAAAGTGTCATCGTCTTCGACGGAAAGGAACGGACCCAAGATTTTCATCCCGATCTCGGCATGTGCAGGGATGCTATCCGACCGGAAGATTTGCAGAAATTTTGACCGGCAACCGGGCTTGGTTTTGTACGTTCGCATTTCGATAATCATTGGAGTGCCACCTCCTGAAAATGTTGGTTAGTCTTCTGGCAAGACATACGGCGGCAACTTGACGTTCGCCGCCAGCCTGGGGTCAGGTACAGGGGCTTTCGCCTCCAGCCGCAAGGGAAGAACTCCCGCCCACACCGGCAAGCTGTAATCCTCCTCATCATCCACCGGAGGTCCTGTCCGGATTTTCGCCGAAGCTTCTTCTATGGAGAATTCGAGCACTGCGGTCGCTTTCAGCTCCTTGTCGCTGGGACCGCGGACATCGCTCCAACGGCCGGCGATGAGGTGCTCGGAGATGACACGCAAAGCGCGCGTTTTCTCCTCCGCGCCCTCGATCTTACGCGCGGTGCCAAAGGCGACAACGGAGCGGTAGTTCATGGAATGGTGAAACGCAGAGCGCGCCAACACCAATCCGTCAACAACAGTGACGCATACACAAGCCGGCAGTCCGGTATCCAACCCGCGCAACATACGACTGGCGGCGGAACCGTGCAGGTACAGCTTGTCTTCGTCTCGGCCGTACAAAGTCGGAATGACGAACGGTTGACCCTCCATCTGAAAACCCACATGCGCCAGGAATGCCGCATCCAGGATCGCGTGGATCGTTTCAGGCTCATGCGATCCACGATTGGGTAGCCTGCCGAGCTTAGTCCGTTTTGTGGGATTCATCGTTCACCCGTGTGTCGGTCGCGATCCAGTTCACTTCCCAAGTTTTGCCTCCATCAGCAGAAAAAGCTTGTTCAAACCTACACGACGCCGGCGTGATGTCCGATATAACAAATCGGACAAAGATGGCTCGGCCGTTGAAAGTTTCCTGGTCGTAAAACTCGCCACGTCCGTTCTTGAATTCGCCGATCGACGGTGGGCCGAAGGTACCATCGCGGCTACTGGCAAAATTAAGGCTCCACTGGTGGGATTGTGGGTTATAAAGCCGCAGGTCTACACCTTCAAAGTGACCTTGCAGGCCATCGGCGTCAAGTTCGACCAGATTAGAGAGGCCCTTCCACACCTTGCGGACGACAGTAGTTCCGTCATACTCCACCCAGGTTGTCGATCCTGTTAGGGGATGCAGGAGCCGCGAAAGATGAGTCTTCCAGGTGCCAAATTCAAAGTCGAAATCGTGCGGGCCATCGTGCTCTACAGTCTCTTCCCCCGGTCCGGCACTGGCCGCACCTGTGCCCACTTCCATGCGGGTGTCAATCGCCTTCCAGTTAATCTCCCACGTCTTGCCGCCATCTTCGGAGAATGCTTGTTCAAAGCGGCAGGAACTCGGAGTGATATCGGACCAGACGTTTCTCACTAAAATACTTCTGCCTTTAAAGAGTTCGGTATCGAAAAACTCACCGCGCCCATGCTTGAACTCACCGATGGTGGGCACGCTCAAAGAAGTGGGGATGCTGGTAGTGCCGCCCGTACTGGAGTAGGTAAGGCTCCACTCGTGAGCTTGAGGATTGTACAGACGCAGAGAGAGAGCTTCGAGGTGACCTGCAGGACCATCTGCTTCGGTCTGGCCTATGCCGCCGCGTCCGTTCCAGATCTTGCTGACGACGGAGGTGCCCTCATAGTCAGCCCACACATTAGACCCCGTCAAAGGATGCAGGCGGCGCGAAATGTGAGTCTTCCAGCTGCCGAACGAGAAATCGAAGTCTTGCTGGCCATTGCGTCGTCCGTCCGTCGCCTGCAGCTCAGCCATTAGCTTGCCGGGGTCTGCTTGCGCGGGGACGCAAGCGGAGAACGACAAATAGATCAAGGCACAAAGCAAGGTACTTTTCTGACCACGACCAAGCCACCGCCGATGCATGTCGCTCCCACCGTTCAGGTAATAGCATCTCGCAGTGCATGGTATCTTGAAAGCACCACTTCCTGTGCCATTGACGATACCACTTTCGAAAGGCGACGGACCCCTATTCAGGCAGGTTTATTCAGGCTTGCGGGGTGCAATTTTATCCGGCACCTTCCGGGTTGGTGAGAAGCTTCCATCGACCAGAGATTTAGCCAATCAGCTCGCCATCTCAAGGACAGTCGTTCTTTATGCCTATGACCAGTTGTTGGCCGAAGGCTTCGCAGTGGGCCGCTCTGGCTCGGGAACTTACGTATCGGGGGACCTGAATCTAAGCAAATTACCTGCGTCGGCAGACCGGGTCCATCTGAACTTATCCCGCTACGGACGAGCAGCAGCGAGTGCATGGCCTCGCATCGAATTCCCGCGGCGTCCACCGCGTTTGCTGCGCTATGACTTTGCCTATGGACGGAGCGACACGGAACTTTTTCCCTTCGAAACGTGGAGGCGTATCCTCATGCGCTGTGGGCGGAAGGCGCAGGTTGGTGAATTCGACTATGGTCCATCGACCGGAAATGCCGGCTTGCGGGAAGCGATCTGCAACCATTTACGCCGATCGCGAGCCGTAAATTGTGACCCATCACAGGTGGTGGTGGTGAACGGCTCACAACAGGCTCTGGATCTGATCGTTCGAGTACTTATCGAGCGCGGCCAGCCCGTCGTCATTGAAGAACCAGGTTATCAGGGCACGCGGGAGGTTCTGCGTGCCGCTGGCGCCCGGCTGCTCCCGGTACCGGTGGATGCGGAGGGGCTACGCCCGGATAAACTTCCGGCCGGCGCACGGATTGCTTTCGTGACGCCGTCGCATCAATTTCCTACTGGAGCTGTTTTGCCGCTGGGCCGTCGCCTTGAGTTACTCAAGTGGGCAAAGCGCAACCATGCGGTGCTCGTCGAGGATGACTATGATGGTGAATTTCGTTATGAAGGGCAATTGCTGGAATCTCTACAAGGCCTCGATCGAGAGGGGCGCGTCCTGTACATCGGGACCTTCTCCCGCACTGTGTTTTCGTCTCTCCGCATCGGTTACCTGATAGCTCCCAAAGAGCTCGTGCCCGCCTTCGCAGCAGCGAAATGGCTATGCGATCGGCACACTCCGACGCTTGAGCAGCAGGTCCTGGCGGAATTTATTTCCGGTGGGATGTATGAGCGCTATCTGCGCCGGGTACGGCGCAAAAATGCCGCCCGCCGCCAGGCGCTGCTTGAGTCCGTCCACGAATTTTTGGGCAAGTCCGTAGAGGTAACTGGGGATGGTGCCGGGGCCCATGTTGTCTTGTGGCCGAAACATCCGATGAGCGAAGAGGTCTTGATCGCGCGTGCAGCGTCGCATCAAGTCGGCGTTTATGGAGTATCCGGATACTTCCTGAAACACCCAAAACGAACAGGAATCATGCTTGGCTACTCCCGCTTGAAAGAAACTGAGATTCGCGAGGGCGTGAGACGGCTTGGACAAGTGATCTAAGATTCAAGGACGGTTAGTTTTCTAAGACTGGTTTGGTCACGTCAAGTCCCCGTATCGTTCCCTTTGCGGGCGCTTCGCTCCTTTTTCTGAGAAATGACAGAAGCAGCGCCGACAGCAAGGCAACGTCAAGCCAGGCGAACCAGTCGCCCCACTTCTGATAGAGCGTGATGTCATGGCGAACCGGAACCTGCGCCAGCATGGTGGTGAATTCGCGGTGTGGCGAAGTGGCTTCTTCGGCCAGGACGCGGCCTCGATCGTCGCTGACCGTGAGAAATCCTGCCTTGGCGGTGCGGACCATCGTGAAGCCATCTTCGACGCCGCGCATGAGAGCCATATGGCCATGCCATAACTCGTCGGAACCAAGCTCCCAAGCCGGCACAAGGACGAGGCCAACGCCGTTTGCGCTATAACGCCGCGCCAGTTCGGGATAATCCATGTCGCGGCAGATTTCGATTCCGATCGTGCCAGGGCGCTGGGGAAGCACCGAGATCTCCGCGCCCGGCGTGGTGCGGCCTTCTGCGACAGGAACGAGATGATGCTTGCGATAGACAGTGTCGACGGTTCCGGCGGAAGAGTAGAGGCGCGCCTCGTTGAATGTGCCGCGGTTGGTCACGTGAAGAACGCCAAGTAGCACCTGGGCGCCGGCTGCGTGGGCAGTTTTTTGAAAGAGTGCGTCGATTCGAGGCGAGAGCGCGTCAACGACAACGGCTGTCATCTCGGGTAACACGATAAACTTCGCCCCCTGTGCTGCGAGCGTCTGAACCTCCTGGGCGTAGCCCTGCATGAGCGCCAGGGTGCCAGGTCCATCGGAAGGAAAGACGTGTTCAGGGGTGTCAGACTCTGCGAGCCCGACGAGCACTGTAGCAGGCGCGGGCGGAGTGAAGTGGAGGCGGAAGGTTCCGTAAGCAAGGACGGAGACGACGATGACAGTGAGAGCCACGGCCATACGGCGGCGTGCGTGGTCATGCAAAAGGAGCGCCGCAGCGGCCATCGCCGGGATCAGCATGGTGACAAAGGCAATGCCCCACAGTCCGGTGAGCGCGCCGAGTTGCAGCACGGGGAGATTGCGCAGTTGCGTATACGCAGTATTGCCGAAGGTTCCCTGGGAAAGGCTGACCAGGTATTCGGCGGCGACGACGACGGCTGGAAAGACGAGGACCGCGCGCCAGGGATAACCGCGGAGGACGAAGGCTCGATAAAGGAGCACCGCAATGACGAGTACGATTGCGGGCTCGAGCAGATAGGCGATAGCGAGCCACAAAGGAAAATGAAGCAGGCGGTGGTAGTGCCACAGGTCGAGGCCGCCGAGCGTCAGCGCAGCGAAAGCCATAGAGGCCGCAGCCCAGGCCCGGAGCCGAGGTGCCATGAGCAGCAGCGGCAGAGGCGCCAGCCACATGAGCCACCAAACCGGCTGCAGACCGTAGGACCAGAAGTACGCGGCGGCAGATAGCAAAATCGCGCCGATGGTAAAAGGGACAAGATAAGCGGACTTACGCGATGAGTCCATGGAGAAGCCTCCTGAGAGAGCGATGAACGAGTTTGCGAAATTCGTCTTCAGGTAAATGGAACCGTCCGGCGCGATAGAGCATGAGATAGCCATGAGCCTGGGCCCAAAACTCCATGGCAAGTTCCCAAATGTCGTCGCGCTTCAGCTTTTTTTGCTTGATTCCGGCTGCCAGGGTATCGGCAATCAGGTTGAGCGTGGGCGAGCGCCGTGCGCGGAAGTCGTCCGGGAACCGGCGGGCACCGGGGCGGGGACAGGAGAAAACGTAATCGAAGATGCGGGGATGGGCCAGGGCGTAATCCAGGTAGCCATCCATGATGTGGATTAGCTGGGTCTCGAATGAGCCATGCCCGAGTGAGCGGCCGAAAAATTCTGCCAGGTGTTCGAACTCGGTGTTGACCACCTGGTCAAGCAGAGCTTCGCGGTTAGGGAAGTGGTGATAGATCGCCATGGGCGTGATGCCCACCTGATCGGCGATCCGCCGCATGCTCACAGCCTGTGGGCCTTCGGCCTCGAGAAGGCGGAGAACGCATTGGTAGATCTGCTGTGAAGTGCCGTTTTGGTAGTTAACCTATACAGCGTATACCGTACGCCTATACGCTGTATAGTACGAGACCCCAGCAAGTCCATAGCCTCCGCATGCCGAAGCACACTCTCCAGATCGTTTGACGAGTCAAATGCGGTCGCGGCTGGGTCGACGCGCCCAGGCAGCCGGGTCGTGATCTGTATAACAAAGGTATCAAGGCGCGTAATGGGTAAAGACAAAGTCGCGAGCTTTGGCAGGTTCGTGGCAGGGAAAACAGGTTTTTAGCACCGCCTCCCCGACAGGTTTTCCGTTGATGAATTCAGCAAATCCCCAGCCGCCTGTCGCGACATATTTTTTTGAGTCCTTGACCATAAATTGAACCCCGTTCTTGGGTGGACCGGCCACAAAGGATTGGGATCGGCCAAAGGCCTTGTTGTTTTCCTCCGACGACTCATAACTCCAGGCGAGCCGGGCGATGATGGTGCCGTCCGGGAACGGAAGCTTGTCTTCCCGATAGGCCTTGATCGCTATGTCGTTACCCAGAATGGCCCGCAAATCGTTGAGGTTGCCTTCTTCGTGGGCCACGGAGATCAACTTCCAGTCGCGGTATCCGGGGGGAAGGGCGCCTCCGAAGATCGAGGCGGCCGCTTCATCCGCATGTCCCGATGGGGGGGCCGAAGAGGCGACAACGCCGGCCAGGGTTCCCACGACAACCAGCAAGAAA
>CAZSUK010000505.1:0-24896 GCA_964609355.1 uncultured Acidobacteriaceae bacterium
ATCAACCTGCAGGGGGTACCTACCGGGTTCTCACCATCCACGCTCTCCATGAAAATCGATCTCCCCGACAGCTATCACGAGCCGGCGCAGAGGTCCGCCTTCTTCCGCGCTCTGATGGAACAGATTCGGTCGGCTCCCGGAGTCCTCGCAGCGGGGGCCGTGAATAACCTGCCCTTTGGTGACAATCAGGGTGTCGGGAGCTTTTGGGTTGAGGGCTACCCAAACCAGAAAGGACAGATGGTCGACGGTGCATCCACCACATCCGGGTATTTCTCAGCGATGGGTGTGCCTGTCATCGAAGGACGGTCTTTTTCAGACCATGACACATCGGCACGTCCGAAGGAGGCTGTCATTGACCAGGCTTTCGCCAGGAAGTATTTTGCCGGACGTGATCCCATTGGCAAACACGTATGGACCGACTTACCCGACAACCGTGCAGCGCAGGACAAGAACGGTCTGACGGTGATAGGCGTTGTTGGGGATATCCGGGACTTCAAGCTGGAGCAGCCTGCGTCCCCGCAACTCTTTCAGCCTTGGAGTGATGACCAGACCGACGCATACGTCGTGGTTCGCTCCCTCCTGCCTCACAAAGATGTAGCTGCGGCAGATGCCGCGATCCTGCATCGCATTGATCCCAGTCTCGGGTTCACAGAAGTGCGCACCATGCGCGAGGTGATCTCAGACTCCACGGCAAGGCGCCGGTTTCAAACAATGGTGCTGACGATCTTTTCGGCGATGGCCTTCGCCTTGGCCCTGGTAGGGCTGTACGGCCTGATAACCTACTCGGTCAGAGAACGCCGGCCTGAGATGGGCGTCCGCATCGCGCTAGGCGCTACCAGAGGGCATGTGATGCGCCGGGTTGTTCGCCAGGGGCTTCAGCTGGTAAGTCTAGGGCTCTTCGTGGGAATGGTCATGGCGCTGGGTTTGACTCGGCTGTTGGCATCGTCGCTGTATGGAGTCACTGCACTGGATCCCGTCACCTTTATTACCGTGCCTGCACTGCTGCTCCTGACAACCATCGCAGCCTGCCTGATCCCAGCGAGACGAGCGGCGAACGTCGATCCTATGATCACCCTTCGTTATGAGTAACCACCGAAGCGTCTAGGTAAGCTTTTTCCACTCTGCCGCGAGATCGGAAACGAGTAAGTTGTAGAAATCGTAACTTTCATTGTCTACTGTGCTGCCCAGCTCAAACAGACCGCATAGACTGGGGAACGGCGTAGAGATCACCGGCAACGCCGGGACGGTAAGATCCGGGGCTGCGAAGTTCAAGGCCAGAGCTAGATTCGCTATCTGATCGGAGGCGTCTCGAATGGTCAGCGGTGGCAGGTTGTAGCGCCACTCAATGAATTTGAGAACAGAGGTGTGGTCGTAGAGTGATGAATTGATACGCGGGACGGCCGGGTTGGTGCTGCGAGTAAATGGCGACACTACGATCACTGGCACCCTGCAGCCGAGCAGTGCGTTGCCCTCTACCAGGTCGGTGTCGACATCGTTGGGAGCGATCACGCGCGGCGGCACGACGGTATCGTAAAAGCCGCCCCACTCGTCGCGGTTCACGATCAACACCGTGTTCGGCCAACCAGGGCCGGCTGTGAGCGCCCGGTATACCTTTCCTAAGAACGCTTCGCCGGACCGCAGATCGGCGTGGGGGTGATCGTCGTTGCCAAAGCCATCATCCAGAATGGTGAACCTGGGATCGAGAAACGATACTGCAGGAAGAGTTCCCGCCGCGGCATCTGCCAGAAAATCCGGGAAGAGCGCTGAGATACCCAGGTACTTCGTTCCCCAAAGGGCCAGGAACGGAACGTTGGAGTAGTAGTACTTATGGCTGACTCCGGCCACCGCGAGAGTGTCCCAGATGGTTGGCAGGGTCGAGAGATCGAGGGTATTGGAGAGGCGATCGGTCTGCGCGGCGTGTTGGAAAACGCGATTGGGAAAAGTAGACGAGAGGATGGATGCGAAGTAGTTGTCGAGGGTGGTGAAGTTACGCGCCAACGCGGCGTAAAAAGGAAGGTCGGCTTCCTCGTAGTAACCGATGCTGAACGTGTCGTTGGTGGAAGTGCGGAGCCATCCGTCCATCTTGCCGTCGTCGTATTCGCTTCTGCCCCCGGCATAAGAGTGGTCGGGATCGGGATGCGAACAGCCCACGAATGAGCTGAGGCGATGGGTCGGGTGAGCCTCCCCACTGTTGTCCACATAGGTGAGGCCGGCCTGGGTTCCGTTGGCGCCGGGCAGCCATCCGAGGAGATGGTCGAAACTGCGGTTTTCCATCGTCACCACGACGATGTGCTCGACTCCGGATGCTTCCGGCACAGGCAATGTCTCCTGACCGGCTACCCGCTGAGATCCAGCAGCGCCCACAAAAGCCGCGGTTGAGACTGCTCCTGCTGCCCTGCGCATAAACTGTCTGCGATTGATACTCATAAAAGCCCCAGAGATGGATACGGATTTGCGAGCATGAGAACGTCGCCGCCCCTCATCACTTGGAAAGATATGCCTGAAGTTTCTAGCTCACGTAAACGTCTGGTTAAACTTGCGCGGCTGGGGTCGAGTCGGGCAAGCGTGAAAATCAAGCGACGGCAAAGGGCACTCTTTATCCTGCAAGGACCTGGGCGACGATCTGCATACAGCTACTGATTCATGTTCCAAATGTCTGTGTGCCACTTCCACGCGCCGTCATGACGTTTCCAGTGGACCACGTACTTGACTGGAACGACCTGCCCGCCTTTCAGGCTAAGCGCTGCTCTGCCAATTTCGACCACCGTGTCCCCCGCGGGCTCCGCTGTGACGGTGACGAGAGATGCATCCTGAACGTCTAGCCCCAAGATGGCCTGCTGCCAGAAGTTCTTGATTGCGGCAACACCCTGGATCATGTCAGCACCGGGTGGAAGGATTTGGGCGTCAGGGGTGTAAACGTGGTCAAGCGCGTCCATATCGCGGAGCCGGACCACGGTTGAACAGAATAGATCATTGGTCTTGCGCATACCTGCGCGGGTGGCTTCAGGAAGACTCATTCGTTGCCTCCAACGTGACGTTGCTCGATGAGGAGCTTATGGGCTAGATGGTAGGAACAAGGATCTGCGTGATCAACTGTGCTTCTGGCGTCGTTCTCGGATCGTTCACATAGTTCTCAATAAAATAGTCATCGCGGAGCGGTAACTTTGTTTCGGTAATAAGCTCCATAACGCGACCGGTTGCGCGTCCCAGGTTCGCATATGGTCCGGTCAAGACGAAGCGACTGTATTTGCCCCCGTTGAATTCCATATCGTTGACCCCCTCGGGTAATTTTGCAGGCAGCCCCGCGAGCGCCACGCCGGCGCGGTAGATCTTCGGCCCCATCTTATAGAGGCTCAGGTATCCAGTGATCTGATTGTGTTCAGCGATGCGGGGAACGGAGGAATGGAGGTCTTGCCACGCTTCAGGAGCATTCGTCTGGAAGGGTCCGATCCTCTCGACATAGACGTAGTGAGTTTTCGGCCACTCCACGATTTCGGGTGTTTCGTTCAGCTTCACGAGCTTCTCCTTCGCGTGGGAAATTAAGCCAAAGCTTCCTGGCAGAGATCTTAATACGTCTCGTCGTCGTCAAATTCAACTATATTAGTTGACTAAGTCAAGTATCCAGGTGGAAAATCGTGGCATGGCGTCCTCTCAAAAAACGTCTCCTGAGGTAAGCGGCGAGATTGCGAAGTTTCGCCACTTCAACCGCATGTATACGCGGTACATCGGAACCTTGAACGAAGGACTGCTGAACAGCGATTACAGTCTGGCGGAGGCACGCGTGCTCTACGAACTGGCAAATCGCACGGGGCCCAAGGCGAGCGAAATCGCTGAGGGACTGGGAATGGATCCCGGATACCTGAGCCGCTTGTTGGGGAAATTTGAGCGTGACGGGCTGCTGGAGAAAAAGGCCTCAGAGGAAGATGGCCGCTTTGCGGAGCTTGCGCTCACCAGTCGCGGCAAGTCCGCTTTCAAGAAACTGAACGCGCTTTCTGAAGAGCAAGCACGCACCGCGCTCGAGAGTTTACCGCCCACGGCTCGCATGGAACTGATCGATTGCATGCAGACCATTGAGAGGATCCTGATGAAGGTCGACCGAAGCCGGATACCGTACGTCCTGCGACCCCACCGCGTCGGCGACATGGGATGGATCCTTCACAGAGAAGGACTCGGCTACGCGGAACAGTACGGCTGGGATGAAACATTCGAAGCACTGGCGGCGAATATCGTGTCTGATTTTGTCCGAAATTTCGAGCCTAGCCGGGAACGGTGCTGGATCGCGGAAGTCGATGGCCAGAATGTGGGGCATGTGTTTCTCGTCAAACATCCGAGCCAACCGCGCACGGCGAAGCTTCGCCTGTTGTTTGTCGAACCAAGCGCGCGAGGTATGGGTCTTGGCGATGCTTTAGTAACTGAGTGCATCCGATTTGCCCGCAGTGCTGGTTACCGGAAGGTTGTTCTTTGGACGCAGTGTATCTTGACGGCTGCGCATCGCATATATCAGCGAGCCGGCTTCCGCCTGGTGAAAGAAGAGCCTCATCACAGCTTCGGCCACGACCTCGTTGGACAAGAATGGGAGTTGGATTTGAGCTGAGATGGGCTACCCAGTCGAAGCGGGCAGAAAAGACGTACCTCAGGGCTAAAGCCCGAACCTTTTCTCGATCGTTTACGGCCCGACTAAAGTCGTGCCCTGATACAAAACAGAGCTTTTGTGCAGCCCGTAAAGTCGGGCCCTGAGATAAAAGAGGTCTTTCCGCAGCCTGTAAAGCCCGGAATTTTTGAAGTAGTTACGACACTAAAGCCGTGCCCTGATACAAAAACTGAGTCTTTCCGAGCCTGTATAGCCGCTCATCGGTTCGAGTTTAACGGCGGGGCTAAAGGGTCTGCGTGAGAACGTGGCCCTGGAAGGGCACGGCTGTACATTCAGACGTGCCTTCGAGGACGCGGGCTGAGTTTTGCTGCATCGGGCGTAATCTCTCCTAAAATTGAAAGCGAACCCCCAACTGCAGCTGCCGGACGTTCAGTGCGAAGTTGCTGTTGTTGATGCCGGTCACTTGTCCGAAGGGCGTGGAATACGGGGTTAAAGTGTTTCCCGCTCCCAGGGTTTTCGAGCCAGGCTCCAGATTATCGTTGACGAAATAGGCTGAGGAATTGACCGCGCTTACGTTGGGGTGATTGGCAAGATTGAAGGCTTCGCCCAGGAACTCAAGCCCGTAACGCTCACGGAATAACAGCCTCTTCGAAAGACGCATGTCGACGACGTACGTCTCCGGTTGCTGGTAAGCGTTGCGATCGGTGATCGGCACCCGGTTCGCACCGCCGGATCCGTTAAAGGATCCGGTGTTGACGATCTTCTCGACAGCAGCTCCTGGCGTGACGGTGAGCGTGCTGGAGGCGCCGCTGATACCCACCGAGTATGGCAGCCCCGTCTGCATGGCGAAGGCTGGGGCCAACTCAAAGTTGTTGGCCAGATAACCCCATGCGCCCTGCAGGTGCCACGGGGTGCTGAGGACGGCCGCCATCACCAGGCGATTGGGCACGTTCTGGTTGGAATTACCCTTTTCCAGGCGAATGTTGGTTGGGTCGAGCAAGGAGGTCGCCGAGGCTCCGGTGGTGTTGTTTTCTCCGTAATCGAGGGCGTGTGACCAGGTGTAGTTGGCGTTGAACTCGATGGAGTGGGATAGCTGATGCTTGAACTGCGCTACCAGCGCTTCGTAGTTTGAAGTTACACCGCTGAAGATGTCAGTGATGGAGCTGAAATTAGGGTTGGGGCGCAGATTCTTATTGGCAGTGGCAAAGAATGCATTCGCCTGGAATGTGGTTCCATTGCGGATGGGACCTTGCTGTTGCGGATCAACGATCGTGAATGTGACCGGGGTGGGCGGGGGAAGATTCACGTCGACAAAGTCTGGCAGACGGCGGCCCCACGATCCCAGCCAGGAAACACTGAACACATCGTGATTGGTCACCTGGGTCTCGACGGTGAGATCGGCCTGATGGATCAAGGGAACCTTGAAATTAGGGTCGAGGTAATCAACAGTTGCGTTGCCGCTCGCTGAACCGAGGCAGGCACCTTGCTGTGCGGGCGCGACTACCTGGGGGAAAACGGGAGCGCAGTTTTGTCCGGCGTTGAACTGCGGGTTCGTCTGGCTTCCCGCGGCGCCGGTGCCGATAAGTGCCTGGTACAGTGTCGAATTAATAGCTCGGGCAAAGAACATACCGTAGCCGCCGCGCAGGATGGTCCTGCCGCTCCCATAGGGATCCCAGGCAAAACCAACGCGCGGACCAAAATTGGTTTTCAGGTCATTCAGCTGGGAAGTTTGCGGAACAGCCGGGTTGGCAAGCTGCGGCCCGGGGAAATTCTCATACTCCCAGCGAAGACCAAGGGTGAGACTGAGCCGTCGAGTAGCTTTCCACTCGTCCTGAGCAAAGAGAGAGTAATCGCCGGTGGTGAAACCAATTCCCGGCAGACCCCCTCCCTGATTGAAATAGGTATAATGCGCAGCCTTGGCCGCGGTGCCTGCATTGCTCGCCAGGTACGCATCTGAAATGTAATTGCCTAAGGTCGTGTTGCCGCTATAGGTGTAGCCGCCAAACTGGTTGTAAAGGTTGGAAAGCAGATCGTAGGTGTGTACGTAGTCTCCGCCGAACTTGAAGCTATGGTTGCCGTGGATCCAGTTGACGGTGTCGGAAATCTGCCAACGGCGTTCGTCGGGATAAGCGCCACGGAGGAGGAACTGGGGAGTTCCGATCTGAAAGAAGCCGGTCAGATATACGTTTGTCGGCAGCCCCAACGGGTTGGTGTAGGTGGGTGTGTTGATGAGAGTGCTGGTTTCATAGGGAGTGGGCGACTGGTTGGTCTCGTATTCAAAGTCGCGGCCATACATGTAGCGCGCTTCGTTGCTCCATGCCGAGGTGAAGAGGGTGTCGAGTTTGCCGACGATCCAATTGTCGCGCACGTAATCGTTGCCGAAAGTTGAGACCCCGTAGGCGACTGCCGGGGCGGTCTGGATGCCGGCCGGGGAAGTCCAGCGCATCCGGTTCGCTTCCACGGAAACATGGTTTTTCGCGTTCACCTGCCAATCGATTTTGGGGAAATAGACTGTCTGGTCGCCGGTTCGCGGCACGGTACCGAGGGTGGATTGAAGCCCGGCTATGCCGGCGCTGTAAACGGAGTAGGAACTCGCATAGGGCAGGCCGGTATTGGTTTCAATCTGGCAGACATTGGCGTCCTGGTAAGAGGGAGCGGCAGAGCCAGTGCCGCCGCACTTTTTGCCGGCAGGAAGTGCGGCATCGGCGGGAGTATAGAAGTTAGCATTGGCGCTGGCGCCGGTAATGGTGGCGGCCCCCGGAAAGTCGTGATAGAAGCGGTCGGCGGCAAAGAAGAAGAAGATCTTATCCTTCAGAATCGGGCCGCCTACCGCGAGGCCGTATTGGCGGCGAAGGTCGGTTGGCTTGAAGGGGAGCACCTTGTAGGTAGGCGGATTACTGGAGACCTCGACCGGGTGGGTCACGGTGCTGTTAGTAGCAGCCCATGCGCTATCACGGTCGAAGTAGTAACCCACTCCGTGAAAGCCGTTGGTGCCACTCTTGGTGACTGAGTTTACGATGCCACCCGCGGAGCGGCCATATTCTACCGAGTAGTTGGAGGTGTTGACCTGAAACTCCTGCACCGACTCCTTGGCGGTGGAATAACCGGCCCTGGTACGACCCCGTTCCTCAGAAAAGAAGGCCTGATTGTCGTCTGTGCCGTCAATGGTTACGTTATTCAGCAGTGTGCTCTGGCCGCGGAAACTGAGCAGGCCGAACCCGTTGGAGTCGTTCACTACCCCGGGTGTCAACAGAGCGTAACTGGACCAGCGATAGTTGCTGACCGGAAGATCGTGAAGCACTTTCTGATCGATGATGCCGGCGAAATCCGGATTGGTGGTGTTGACGAGTGGCGAGGCGCCCGAGACCTCGACCGTTTGCGACGTTGATCCTACCTGCATGTGCGCGTCTATCGTGGTCAGGAGCCCAACTTGCACGAGGACGTCCACTGATTTGTAGGGCTCGAAGCCCGGCGCCGTGATGGTTACGCTATAGGTTCCTGGCTGAAGGTGAATCACACGGAAATATCCCGCACTATCGGCCGTGGCAGCTTGTTCAGCGTTGGTGTCGTTTTGGAGGACGGTTATCTTAGCGCCGCCCACGATGGCGCCAGAAGCATCGATCACAGTGCCTCCTACGGCACCGTCGACGGCTGTCTGAGCACGGGAGACCGGGACAATGAAACCGCCGAACAAGGTCAGAAAGGCGAAGACACGTAGTCGAGAAGGTTGAAGCATTTGGGCTCTCCTCAAAATTGGGGTCGTTCTTTTTACCGAAATCTTTGGTTTGGGATGTGCTGTGGCAGGGGCGAAAGCCCATTCTTTTTTTCGTTCGTTTACGGCCCGACTAAAGTCGTTGCCCTGATACAAAACCACAACTCATCATCCGAACCAGCTTCTCATCGATACGCAAACGGGGCCGGGGTGGGGCCAGTATCGCGGCTGGTGTGGAGGCACCGCGAAAGGTATTCGTGCCAGCATTGTCGCAAGTCACTGACAAAATATGGCAAATATTTTTTAAACCGGCGTGAATTTCGAGCAACAAAACTTTGCTTTTAGTGCGATGAACAGACTCGGATGGGTCAGCAACCAAGGCGCCGAGAGGAACATCTAAGCGCGGTCGCGCCGCTAGAAGGATCAGGCATGGTTGCTAAACGTTCTTCCGCCTGACCTGCGTGGTTTTCTGCCTCAACGGACCAGTTGACTCGCGAACGATCAGTTCAGGCTCGACGGCCACTACCGGAGGACCCTTGGTCTCAGAAGGTCCGAGCTGTTGGAGCAATATATCGACGGCGAGCGCACCCATCTGGTGAAGGGGCTGCCGTATGGTGGTCAGGCTCGGGGTCTGAAAGGCCGCTTCCTTTATATCGTCGAAGCCCACTACCGATACGTCCTCAGGAACGCGCAACCCGGAATCATGCAGTGCACGAATGCAGCCGATGGCCGCAACGTCATTGAACGAGACCACGGCGGTGAAGCTGCGCTGATGATCGAGCAATTGCTTTAACACCGGGTACCCCAACTCAGGCGACGTCAGATCTTTTTCCAGCTGTATGGTCATTTCGGGCCGTATCGCGAGGCCAAGATCCTTCGCAACCTCAACGATGCCTTGCCACCTGGCATCGGAATCGGAGCTGTAAGGCTGGCCACGCATGAAGGCAATCGTGCGGTGGCCTAAGTCGTAAAGATGACGCAGCGAAAGCTCTGCAGCGCGATGGTGATCGAGGACTACGTTGGTGACACCGGCTACGCGGCGGTGCCCGGCTATGGCCACAACGGGCAGCGGTAGCTTGTGGACTAAGTTGGTGTCAATGGAAATCAATCCCTCGGCGCCGCGGCTGATCAGCATTCGAGGGTACTCCTCAATGAGATCGGGCCGGTGACGATGGTGGGCAATGAAGTAGAAATATTTTTCGTCCAGAAGCCGGTCTCCGATGCCGGTCATCACTTCGGCGTGATAGCCGTCGGCGAGCACTGGAACCAATATGCCAACCGTCATGGTGCGGCGATTTCTTAATGACCTGGCCAGAAAGCTGGGCTGGTAGTTGAATTTAAGAGCGGCCTTGCGGATTCGGTCTCGCGTTGCTTCGGGGATGGAACGCCCCGGGACATCATTGAGCACGACCGATATGGTGGTGGGATCGAGGTTCAGATAAGCGGCGAGGGTCTTGAGACTAACGCGTCCGTCAGCCGCCTTGCTGTCGTTTTGCTTGCGCTTGGGCATTTAAGCAGACAAGATAGCAGCAGGCACCGTTCTAGACAATAGTTTGTCTAAATACCGCCTCGTCCGGGGACGATTCCCTGCCCCTCTTTTAGCACGTAGGCGCGGTCCGCGGCCAGATTGACCAGGGTCTCGACCTTTCCCGAGGGCCAGAAAATCTCCAGTTTGTCCAGCTTTTCATGGCCGGCCAGGCCAAAGTGGATCCTCAGATCATTTTGCGAGAGATAGCTTCCACCGCTGCGAACCTCGTCCAACTGCACCAGATCGCCGGCGGTGGCACGGAGGCGTGCGTTGAGGGCAAGCAAATTGCCTTTTGCTCCTTCAAGTTCGAAGCTGATCCAATGATTATGAGGCCCCCCCTGGGGACGGAGGACCATCGGTTCCCCTTCCAGGTTTTCGACCACAATTTCCAGGTGGCCATCGTTGAACAGGTCGCCAACTGCCAGTCCGCGGCTCACCTGGGGGACTTGTATCGCGGCTCCTGCGAGTTTACTTACGTCGCGGAAGGTACCGTCGTGCTGATTGAGATAGAGGAGCTTCGGTTCTCGAAAAGCGGTACCGACATCCTTGGTATCCACCTGCGGGTAGACATGCCCGTTGACGAGGATCAAGTCGGGCCAACCATCGTTGTCGAGATCGAAGAAGGCGTCTCCCCATCCCACGTACGGTGTGGTCCCGCGGGCTATGCCAGAAGAGCTGGAAACGTCAGTAAAGTTGAGACCGCCGTTGTTACGGTATAACGCGGCATACTCATCACTGAAGTGAGTGATGGCGACGGAGAACAAGCCTTTGTGCTCGTAGTCTCCGAGCGCCAGGCCCATGTTGGCCTGCTCGCTTCCATCGACGTTGACAGCCACACCGGCGTCCAGTGCGACATCGGTAAAGTGACCATTGCCATCGTTACGGTAGAGATAATTGGGCTCTCCATCGTTGGCTACAAATAGATCCAGGCGTCCGTCGTTATTGAAGTCGCTCCAAACCGCTGTCAGCCCGAAGAATTTTTGTGGGTCATCGACACCGGCTGCTTTCGCTACCTCGCTGAAGGTTCCGTTGCCATTGTTGTGGTAGAGGGCGTCGGGCGAGCCTTTAAGACCGCGCGGGCCGCACTGCACGGGAATGCCGTGATACTGGCAAGTTAGCCTGGAGCCGAATTCGGGCAGGTCTTTGAGGTCCAGGTCTACGTAATGAGCGACAAAGAGGTCGGCCCATCCATCGCGGTCATAGTCACCGAAGGCCGCGCCCGTCGCCCAGCCGGCGTCAGTACCTAGTCCTGCCTGGGTGGTTACGTTGGTGAAGGTACCGTTGTGATTGTTGCGGAAGAGCGTGATCCCGCCAAAGCAGGTGACCAGCAGATCGGGCCAGCCGTCATTGTCGTAGTCTCCAACGGACGCGCCCATGGCCCAGCAGGGATAGCCGACGCCGGCCTTCTCAGTTACATCGGTAAAGGTACCGTCGCGGTTGTTGTGGTAGAGCGCACTGCGGGCTTTGCGGCCAGCCAAGGCCATATCGATTCCGGGCGCATTGGTAAAGTAAATGTCCGGCCAGCCGTCACGATCGTAATCGATGATGGCGACTCCGCCGCTCATTGATTCCACGATGTACTTCTTTGCCGGAGACGACAGATGGTTGAATTGAATTTTGGTGGAGCGAGTGATGTCGACGAGTTGAGGAATCGCGGTATTTGGAGCGGGCGGTTGCGCCCGAGTGACAGCAGGAGAGGAGAAGAGGGCGAGCCCGATACATAAGAGCGTCGCGCACAGAGACTTCTTTTCTGGGGATCCTCGCGGGCTGTGGCGGACGCTCGTTACTTTGCCTCCTGCTCTTCGTTGGACACGCCTGCGGGGTGCAGCTGCATTTCCTTAAAGATGGGCTCCAGCTTCTCCTTCATTATCTTGTATTTTTTGTACTCCTCTACCTCGTGTTGTGAATCTGAGGTCCGCCCCATCTCGCGATAGATGGTGCTTAAGCGAAAGTGGGCGGCGGCGTTGGTCGGTTCCAGCTGCACCGCGCGCTCGAGCACCGGCAATGCTTTGGCCTGCTGGTTCATGGCGATCAGGGTTTTGGCCAGCCCGAACTCCGCCTCCGCATCATCAGGCTGCAGAGTGAGCGCCCGGTTGTAGTGGGCTAGCGCTTGAGTAGTATCCCCATTGCGGCTGGAAAGATCGCCCAACCTGGTTTCTGCCTTTTCATCTGCTGGGTTTTCGACGAGAGCGGCTTTGTATTCCGTTTCTGCAGTGGCCCTGGTTTTGGCATCTTCCGAGATGCCAAGCAACTCACCCAACTCGAAGTGGATGCCGGGCAGCTTGGGATCAATCTCAGCGGCTTTTTGAAACTGCAGGCGAGCGGCGGCAGTGTTGCCTTGCCTGGCTTCTTCATGGGCCATGACCTGATGCATTTGCGCCGAATCAGGCGCTGCCAGGGCCAGGCTCAGCATGGCTTCACTGGCGAGGTCGGAATGAATTCGATAGGCAGTGTACAGCACCGCAGGATTGAGCGGGTCCGCCTGGCGCATGGCGGTCACTATCCCGCTGGCTTTTTCGAGGTCACGGCTTGCGGTGTACAACTCAACCAGTTCCATGCCGATCTGGATTTTGAGCTTGGGCTCGGTCAAGGCCGCAAAGGACGCTTCGAGGTCGGTGCTCGCGGCCGCGGTTTGGCCGGTGTGCTTTTCCGCCATCCCGAGCAAGGCCTGGATTTTGGTCAGGGTTGGTTGCATATCGAGTGCCGTGCGCAGATGCGGTTCGGCCTGGGTGTAGTCTCCCTGAAAAAACAGCAACACCCCGAGGTTCGCCTGAGCATCGAGGTTTTTAGGGTTTAACGCGACCAGGGCTTTGAATTCCGGGATGGCGAGATCGGGCCGGTGCTGGGCGAGGTATTGCTGGGCCTGCCGGGAATGCTGTGCCACCTGGTCCTGACTGTCAGCCGCCTGGGATAGGAGGGGGAGGGCAGGGAGCAGAAGCAAGACAAGGGCACAGATTTTTGCGCACATCGCCTCCGAATGATACCGCCGCAGCCATATCCGAGACAAACGGTTGCTTAAAAGGCGTTTCGGCGCCCAACCCTCGCGGTTTCTGTCAGTTGTAAGAGCCGCCCCATCTTCCCGGGGGACAGCCGGGGCGCACGAATCATCGGTTCATGCCCAAGACACACGGTTGTCCTTCGATTACAGCGGTTCAAGATAGTCCTTGACAACTTTATGGCGGGTCCTGTTATATTGCTCGCGCGCGGCCACATGACCAAAGACAACCGTTTGTCTTTGGAAACTGAGCCGCAACAGGAATCAAGATTACATACAGCAGCACCATTTTCTGGGAGGTTAGGTATGAATTTAGGTAGATTGGCAATACTGGCCGGAGTGTTTCTAGCAGGTTCTTTCGGGGCTGCGTTCGGGCAGGCGACAAACGCCGGCGACATAAGCGGCACAGTGACAGACACATCCGGGGCGGCCATTCCAGGGGCGACCGTAACGGTCACCAACATTGACACCGGCGTCACCCAGACTTACACGACAAATGCGGCCGGGGTATACGACACGTCTTCCATCGTTGCCGGAAACTACAAAGTCACTTTCGCGAAAGATGGATTTTCTACGCTGATCCGGTCTTCGGTGACCATTCCCGTGGGCCCAACTACACTCAACGCGCCGCTGAATGTGGGTACGGTCAGCACGCAGGTGGTGGTCAACACAGACGTGCCGCTGCTGAACACGGAGAGCGGCGCCATCACGACCACCATGAACGCGGAAACACTTGCCCAGTTACCACAGGTCTCCTCGATCGGTCAGGATTGGTCCAGCTTCAATATTCTGCAGCCCGGTGCGGCAGGCGCTCCGGGTGGGAACCAAGGGGTGGTGGGTTCCGGTACTTCGAACGGCACCATGCTGGCGGTGAACGGTAACCTGCCGTTCAGCACGGTACTGGCAGACGGGGCGGAAACCACGCTGCCGGCGAGCGCCAACTCCGACATCGTGGTGCAGGAAGATATCCAGGAAGTGCAGACCAGCAGTTCTGCCTTTTCGGCGCAATATGGTGTAGGCGGCATTCTTTATAACCAGATCACCAAAGGCGGCGGAAACCGGTTTCACGGTTCAGCCTATGAGTACTTCCAGAATACGGCGCTGAACGCGAACAATTACACATTCGGCGCCAATACGGCGACACCGGTTATCCATTTCCACGAATTTGGGGGAACGGTGGGCGGCCCGATCATCCGGGAAAAGTTCTTCTTCTTCTTTAACTACGATCACATTATCGACAACGGCGGCACCGCAGCTTCGTTTTTCACTGTTCCCACGTCGGCGGAGTTGAGCGGCAACTTTGCCGGGCTTCCCACCATTTACGATCCCGCCTCGACCACCGTATTTCAACAGACCGGTACTTACACTTACCCCGGCGCGAGCTCCCCGACCGCCTGCCCTTGCATCAGCCGCACGCCGTTCCCGAACAATCAGATTCCGGTCGACCGGTTTGATCCCGTCGCCAAGGCAATCCAGGCCTATTTCCCGAAACCCAACACGGCGGGTACGATTTCCAACGGCCAAGTGCAAAACAACTACACCTACACGGCTCCTAATACCAATCCGTTCACCAAGTTTTTTGGGCGCCTGGACTACAACCTAACCGCGAACAACAAACTCAACGGTTCGGTCACCGAGGGAAACAATCCGGGCAAGACTTTTGGTCCCGGGTTATGCCCGATCGGCTGCCAGAGCGGCGACGTAAGCCGAGTGAACAGCCAGGTGACGGACGTGTGGAGCATCACCCCACATGTTACGAACGAAGTGAGAATGGGCTACACCAATCAGCTCAACTTCTTTGTGCCCTACACGCTGGATCAAGGCTATCCAGCCAAGTTGGGATGGCAATTTGCCAAATCGGATAACTTCCCTAACATCAACATCACCAATTTTGACAACGGACCGAATAGCAATACCGTTCTTTCGTCGCAGATCAACGCAGTTTATAAGGAGCATGCCTTTGATCCATCGGACGTAGTCACCATGGTGATTGGGAAGCATGTGCTTCACTTCGGGGGCGAGTTCCTGATCTACCAGAACAACTCAACTGCGTGGGGGAACCTGAACGCTGGAACGATGGACTACACCGGGCAGTACACCCAAGCCTACGTTGGCAGCACCACGACGGGCGCTCCGTATGCGGACTTCCTGCTGGGACAGACCCAGAACTGGAGCGCGAATGAAACGCCAGAGTATGGCGGGCGGGAAAAGCTTCCGCAGATGTTCGTTCAGGACGATTACAAGATCTCACCAAACCTGACCCTGAATCTGGGGCTCCGCTACCAGATTCAGACAGGTTGGAGTGAAGTGAAAGGCAACGAAGCGTCTTTCGACCCGACGGTGCAGAACCCTACCAGCAATACGTTGGGCGCGATCTGGTTTGGTTCGACACACGCCAACGGCCGCACACACCTGCAGAAACCGGTATACGACACGTTTCTTCCTCGAGTAGGGTTTGCTTATCTTCTGAATCCCAAGACGACCATCACCGGCGGCTTTGGTCTTTTTGCTTATAACTGGAGCAACGACCAATATGGTGGTGGAATGGGCCAGGCCTTTGGCTCTAAGGGAAGCGTGAATGACAACACGAACGGTTTAGCGCCTGTCGTGATTCTCTCTGGAAGCGGATCGAATCTGCCGTATGTATCGAATTCGACTGCTCCCGATGCATATAACGGACAAAGCTTTAACTTTAATGCTTACCATGAGCCGGTAGGAGGGTCGTATCAATGGAACTTGCGGGCCCAACGCGAGATAGGAAACAACCTGGTGGCGCAACTTGGTTACGTGGCCACTCATGGTCATAACCTGCCCTTTCAGGTAGATATCAACCAGGTGCCGCAAGCCTTATTGTCGGCAAACGACCAGGGATCCAGACCTTTTCCCCAGTTCGGATCGCTGAACACGTCTGGAACTCCCGCCAATGAGAATGCGATTTCCAATTACAACTCGCTGCAGGCTGTGATTGAGAAACGCATGAGCCAGGGTCTCAACCTTAATTTCAGCTATGTGTGGTCTCACTTCCTGAGTGATAACGACTCCGCGGGCTGGGGAAGCCACGGCGGCGCCACGCAAATTCAGAATTCCTTTGTTCCTTCGGCAAACTATGGGAACTCTAACTTCGATATTCGCAATGCTTTCAGGGGCTATGGGATCTATCAACTTCCGTTTGGAAGGGGCAGGCAGTTCCTGAACAACAGCACGCTGCTCGACGAGGTGATCGGGGGATGGCAGCTCGCGGGAACGATCATCGTCCAGAGCGGCCAACCATTTACCGCGGTCATGGCGAGCGGAACCAATTCCTACTCGCTGGCGGGTAACAACTTTAATTGGTTTCCAAACGTGATCGGTAACCCCAAGTTGCAAAACCGCGGTCCGAACCAATGGTTTAATGAGGCTGCCTTTGCTGTACCAGCCGCGGGAACCTTCGGTAATGAGCGGCGGAATCAGCTGACTGGTCCGGCGTATAACAGCGTCAACCTTGGACTTGGGAAGACGTTCAGCTTCACCGAAGGCATTCATTTAGAGGTGCGGGCGGACTCGAACAATGCGTTCAATCACCCTTCGTTCCAGCTACCGAACGATAACCTTACAGTTTGCCCGTCGTCCGGTACGTTGCCGAGCGGATGCAGTAACTACGGCGCCATTGCTACTGGCACATCGACGATTACGAGTCTGACTGGTTTAGGGCGTACGGTGCAACTCAGCGCACATCTTACGTTTTGACATTGCCTACTTGTTAGTAGGGTCCTCCGGGGTACCAGGATGTTCTGGTACCCTTTTTTTTGTCACTCGTCAGCCTGCGGGCAAAGTCTAAGATTGCGACAATCAGCCCTCACGGGCTAAGGAGTCTGCGTGAGAACTCGGAAATTCTCTTATGCGTTGATAAAAGGATGCCCTCAGGGCTAATGCTCGCTGCGGCGAGGTAGCCCGGGGAGCTCTCAACGAATTGCGGCACGCTAAAGCCGTGCCTTTCCAGAACAAAGTTCTTAGGTAGCCCTGGTTCTCCCTGGTTTTCTTCGCGCTGGGCCCGTTGACTCACGAACGATCAGTTCAGGCGCCACGGCTATCTGGGGATGTTCCCGCTTGTTTGTAGGGCCGAGTTGCTGAAGTAATGACCGCACCGCCAATGCTCCCATCTGGTGAAGGGGCTGACGAATGGTGGTCAGACTCGGTGTCTGGAAGGCTGCCTCTTTAATGTCGTCGAAGCCAACCACAGATACGTCCTGAGGAACTCGCAAGCCTACATCGTGGAGTGCGCGAATGCAGCCTATGGCTGCAATGTCGTTGAAAGAGAGAAACGCGGTAAAGTTGCGATGACGCGTCAACAGGTGCTTCACGACGGGATAGCCCAGTTCGGGCGATGTCAGGTCCTTTTCCAGTTGGATGGTCAATTCTGGACGGATCACCAGACCCAGTTCTTTCGCCACCTCAACAATGCCTTGCCAGCGAGCGCCGGAATCGGAACTATACGGCTGCCCGCGCATGAATGCAATCGTGCGATGGCCCAGATCGTAAAGATGGCGAAGCGACAGCTCCGCCGCCCGATGATGGTCGAGCACCACGTTGGTGACGCCATTCACACGCTGGTGACCAGCAATGGCCACTACCGGCAGGGGAAGGTTACCGATGAGGTTGGTATCGATCGTAATCAGGCCCTCCGCACCACGGCTCATGAGCATGCGGGGATATTGCTCGATAAGATCGCGGCGATGGCGGTGGTGGGCAATGAAGTAGAAATACTTTTCCTCAAGCAGGCTATCCCCGATGCCCGTCATCACTTCCGCATGGTAGCCGTCAGCAAGCACCGGAACTAAAATGCCGATCGTCATGGTGCGGCGATTTCGCAAAGAGCGGGCGAGGAAACTCGGCTGGTAATTGAACTTGAGCGCAGCCTTGCGGATTCGCTCCCGGGTCGCCTCGGGTATAGAGCGCCCGGGAACCTGGTTCAGAACGACAGAGACAGTCGTGGGATCAAGATTGAGATAAGCGGCAAGGGTCTTAAGGCTGACAGGCCCAGCAGGTGGTCTATCGTTGCGCTTGGCCATTTTGGCGCTGTGACCTCAATCCATGGCGATTTTCGTTGATACGAATCTTACCGTTGGATGATTCATTTAGACAAGGGTTTGTCTAGGGCATTTTATCTGGCTACAGCGTGCGTTTGAACAGGGGTGTCGCCAACGCGAGCGTGGCCATGCCGAAGCCAACCAGGAAGAGCAGATCCCAGCGGATCGCGGTAAAGCCGCCATCCTTGAGCAGGATGGCCTTGAAGCCGTGCACGGCGTAGGTAAAGGGATCGATGTGAGCGATCACCTGCAGCCACTTGGGCAACCCCGAGACAGGCGAGATGGCGCCACTGGGGAAGAAGAGGAGCGTGTTCAACACGCCAAACATGGCGCGGGGCACGAGTGGATCCTCGACGCGCACCATCATCAGGAACATCATGCCGTTAAAGGCAATGGACGTGGCAAGGATGAGCAGCAGGAGAAGAAAGGCCGTCATCGGGTTGAAGATGACACCCAGGCCGGCTAACAGCGAACCAATGACTGTTAAACAAATACCGGACATCATGGCCTTGATGGTTCCCGCGAGGTTCAGACCGAGAACCAACTCCAGGCTGGTGATGGGAGTTACCAGATAGCCCTCGTGGACGCCCCGTGCTTTGTCGTCGATATACAACATGCCGCCACCGATCATCACCGCCACATACATGGCGAGCGCGATGGAACCGGCGAGCAAATATTTCATGTATTCGACGTAGGGGTAGAGCTCGACGATCTCAAGCGCGATCTGCTGCACGACTTTTTGCTGAATGACGGGGGCATTCAAGGCATCGACGAGCGATTGCATCTCTGCTTCGAGACTGGCGCTCATGGTCTGATCGCTGTTGTCCACTACCAGGCCGATGGCTGGCGAGTCACCCGCCAACACACGGCGCGAATATTGCGCGGGAATGATGACTGCGCCATCGATTTTGCCGGTGCGCACATCTTCTCGAGCCTTCTGCTCGTCGTCGTACGGGACAGTGGTGAAGGTGCGGATATTGACAGCGATGGAATTGAAGGCTTCTTCGATCTTGAGCGCCTGGGAACCGCGATCGTAATCGACCACGCCCATGCGCGCGCCGCGAATCTTGCCTCCAAAAGCGTTGCCCAGGATAACGAGCTGCACCAGGGGAAGCGTCATCGAGACCATCATTAACGCCGGAGAGCGAAAGAACTTGCGCATCTCCCGTTCTACAATCGCCATCATTCGTTTCATGGTTGCATCCCTGGGCGGGGCGGCATCATAAAGCCGACCGCCTTGACTTGTTCGTCTCGAAGCTGACGCCCGGTGTAATACACAAAGACATCGTCGAGGGTGGTGTTCTGGACGGTCAGCGACTTGATGGTGTCACCGTACTTGTTGACCATCTCCACTAGTTGGGTGGTGGTCAGCGATCCGTTGGAGGTGAGCACGCGATACATGCCTGCGCTTTTTGATTCAACTGCAGTCACCCCCGCCAAATGTTTCAGCCGCTCCGGCCACTCCGGGGATTCATGGTTAAAATGCGCTTCCACCACGTTGTCTCCGGGAACGCTCTCTTTGAGCGCCATCGGCGTATCGAGTGCTACCAGCTTGCCGTGATCGACAATGGCGATGCGGTCGCACAGGCGATCGGCTTCGTCCATGTAGTGAGTAGTAATGAGCATGGTGAGATCGCGGGTGTTCTTGAGGTGGTTGAGCATCTCCCAGACAGCCACGCGGGAGACGGGATCGAGGCCAGTGGTGGGCTCGTCGAGGAAGAAGATGCGGGGATTGTGAACCAGGCCGCGCGCGATCTCAAGACGGCGCCGCATGCCTCCGGAGAGTGTCTTGGTTTGCGCCTTGCGCCACTTGAGCAGGTCCACGGCCACCAGCAGGTCGGTGATACTGCGCTCGCGCTCCGCTTTGGGGACCTCGTACAGCTTGGCGTAGATGGAGAGATTCTCTTCGACCGTAAGATCAATGTCACTGGTAAGCGCCTGGGGAATTACTCCGATGACGCGCCTGACCGCATCGGGTTCACGGGAAACGTCGTGGCCGGCAATGATGGCCTTGCCGCTGGAAACGGGGATGAGCGTGGTCATCATGCGGATCAGGGTGCTCTTGCCGGCGCCGTTGGGTCCGAGCAGGCCAAAGATTTCCCCTTTGGCGACGTCAAAGGTGATGCCCTTGACTGCCTCAAAATCGCCGTAGCGCTTGACGATGTTTTCGACCGCGATGGCTGCATCCGGCCGGGTCATCGGTTCACCAGCTTGTTTTTCGGGACATAGACCTCAGCAAGCATTCCGGGAACGTAGCGCATACCGGGGTTGTCGATGAGAAGCTTCAGACGGATAGTTTTGATGTCCCGTTTGCGGCGGCTTACGTCACGTTGGGTGGCGAAGTCGGCTTCTGCTGATTTGGCGATGACTTTGCCCTGGATGGTGGTTCCGCTGGGCATGACGACCCGCAGACTGTCGCCCAACTGGACCGAGTCTGCTTCGGTTTCAGGCAGTGGCGCATAGATCCAGGTCTGGGTTAAATCTGTGATGGTTACGATGGGTGTACTCGCGGCAACCACCTCGCCTTGGCGCGCGGCGCGCACGTTAACTTTACCTGTGATGGGTGAGAGGACACGTGAATACGCGAGCTGGACATCCGCCTGGTTCACCATGGCGCGTGCGTTTTCCATTTCGCCGCGGGTTGCGGACACGGTCTTGGCAGCGGCCTGGGCTTGAATGGTATTTGCCTGCGCGACCTTGACGGACGCTTCGGCGGCAGCAACATTTGCTTTCGCCGAATCGACCGTCGCACGGGCTGCATTGAGAGCGGTGGCTGCTTCATCGCGCGACTGGTAGCTCGTGATTCCCTGGGCTGCGAGGGCGACGGTGCGCGAGGTATCAGCATCCTGATGCTCGTACTGGGCCTGCGCCTGCACCAGGGCGGCCTGTGCACTCAGCAGCTGGGCTTCGGCATTGGACAATTGGCTCGACATTCCGCCACGGGTCTGGCGTTCGGTGTCGGTGGCTCCCTGCAGCTTGTAACGCTCGCTCTCCGCAGTGGCTGCTGCGGCTTTCTGTGCCGCAGCGAGATCATCACTCTCGATGGTAGCGATCAATTGTCCGGCTTGTACGCTGTCACCCTCGTCGACGTTGAGGGCCTGGATTCTGCCGGGAATACGAGAGCTGACGACTACTTCGTTGGCGTCTACCGTACCGATTAATTGCAGGTCGCTCGAGTGCTGGGTGGAGAAGAAGTACCAGCAAAGGGAAATGATGAAGAGGATACCAATCAACATGAAAATTCGATTACGGGGGCTCATGGGTTCTTTTCTCCGAATCGGGCGAGGATTACTTTCGGCATCGGCATTTCGGCAAGGACTCGTTTGGCCAGCCGGGCGCCGTGAGCCCGGTCAACGAACAGGGCAGAACCCAGGAACTGCACCGCGGCTTTTCGCCGTGTTTCGATTGCACCACGGGTGAATGGATCGAACGGCAGCACCAGGCGCATCATAGGGGCGCTGAGAAAAAAAAGAACATTGGCGCCCAGGGTGGAATAGACGACCTGGAGCCAATCCACCTGGCACAGCTCACCGTTCTCGATGCCTTCGTGGATAGCTTCCTGGAGCTTTCCCATCAGCGGTTTGAATACGCTTTCCACCATCGCAGGCATGGCCTCGCTCTCCCCGCGACGCATGCGGACCAACTCCTGCTGCATGAGGTTTTGAAAATCGCGCTGGGTCAGGATGCGGTCGAAGTGATTGACCGCCGTGCGCAACAACCGCTCGCCGGCGCTGTGTTTAGGATCAAGCGCAGCGAGGGCGCGCTCGGCTGCGGTGGTCGAGACCTCTTCGATGGCCGCGGTGTAAAGAGCATTTTTGCTTTTGAAGTAGTAGTAAAGGAGGGCTTTGTTGACCTTGGCTGATTCGGCGATGGCATCGGTGCGGGCACCCGCCAGGCCATGGGCGCTGAATTCGCGGATGGCCGCGCGCAGAATTGCCTTGCGGGTGGCATCGGCGCGCCGATTTTGTGGGTCCTTCATTGATTAACCAGTTAGTTAAAATTATACAGCAGCGTTCGCTTGGGAGGGGGCCGAAGATCCCTCCACTTCGGTCGGGATGACAAAGGGTAGGGTCTGGAACGAAAGGCGGTCGAAGGGCTTCGCCGATCGTTTTCGGCACACGTACGCTGGTGCGAACAATGGGGCACCCCTATGGAGTTGTGGGATCCGTCATAGGTTTGAGGGGGAGGCCTGCGGTATCCCACATATCGCGAAAAACGAGCGAGATGCCCCGAATTTCCTGTACGCAGCTCTGGAAAGGACCGCGTGTGCGGCTCTCTTTAAGGAGAGCCGCATGAGGTTCAGGGAACCCACGAAACTTCACAGAAAATCGGGGATTTGGGGCACCCGGCGATTATGTGGGGATAGAGCCCAAACGTGCGTACTGGCTATATTCGTTGCACATATAGCCAGTATGCATATAGTATGAGGTTCATGGCTGACGATATCAAGGCCCTGCTGCCGCTCCAACCCACAACCTTTCACATTCTGCTCTCTCTCTCCGACGAGGACCGACATGGCTACGCCATTATTCTCGAGGTGTCCAGACGCACCCAGGGAGAACTGAAGCTGAGTGCCGGCACACTCTACCGCTCTATTCAGCGGATGGTTGAATCGGGTCTTATTACTGAAATTCGGACCAGGCCCGAGTTCGACGACGAACGGCGCAGATATTACCGCATTACTCCCCTGGGGAGGACGGTGGCGGAAGCAGAGGCGGGACGGCTTCGCGACTTACTAAAGATGGCGCGGATTTGCGGAGTCGCGCCGAGGACTACCTCATGAACCCCTATCGATTCCTTCTCCATCTTTATCCCTCGTCGTTCCGAGAGGAATATGGCAACGAGATGAGCGCCATCTTCGCCCTGGAGCTTGGCCGGTGCGAAGGACTGGCGGCGACATGCTGGCTCTGGCTTTCTACCTTCACCGAGGTGCTGTTCAACGCCGCCATGGTGCATTGGGCGATCGCCCGCCGCGACCTAATTCATTCCATCCGGACACTGCTTCGCTCACCCGGTTTCACGCTGACCGCCATTCTGCTGGTCACCATCGGCATCGGTGCAAACATCGCCGTGTTTACGCTAGCCAATTTTGTGCTGTTAAGGCCGCTGCCCTTCGCCGAACCCAACCGGCTGATGAGGGTTTGGGAAAAGCACCAAGGCTACAACAGGATGGAGCTTTCTCCCGCCAACTATCGTGATGTAAGAAGCTCTAGCAATTCATTCACGGCTCTCGCCGCCTATAACGGGACCGCGATGAGTCTGGTAGGCCAGGGTGAGCCGCAAAGGGTCGAGGGCTCGTCGGTGACCGCGAACCTGTTTTCTGTGCTGGAAACGCCGGCGTTGATTGGGCGTACTTTCCAAGAGAAAGATGGCCAGGCGGGCGCTCCTGGCACCGTGATGCTGAGCTACTCGCTCTGGCAGACGGCGTTCGGAGGCGATCCAGACATACTGGGAAAGGCGGTTTCTCTCGACAACCAACCCTACACAGTCATCGGCGTGATGCCGCACGATTTTCGCTTTCCTACCCGCGGGACTCTCTTCTGGACTCCATTTCGATTCAAAGAAGAGGATTACCAGGACCGCGATGACAATTACCTGGTTGGCATCGGCCGGCTCAAGCCGGGCGTATCGCCTGCCCAGGCTGCAAGCGAACTGTCACTGATCGCCGCCCGGTTACGGCGCCAATATGCGAAAGAGAACGAAGGAGTGGATATCGCGCCGGTCGCGATGCGCGATGAACTGACCACGGAATCTCGCCTGCTGCTGAAGGGCTTGTGTGGAGCAGCGCTGTGTGTGCTGATCATCGCCTGCGCCAACCTGGCAAATCTTCTGTTGGCACGTTCGCTGGCCCGGCAAAAGGAACTCTCGATTCGTTTATCGCTGGGGGCCAGCCGGCGAAACATTCTGCGCCAGCTGCTGACGGAAAGCCTCCTGGTCGGGATCGCCGGAGGCGCTAGTGCAACCGGACTTGCGATCGCCGCATTGCCGCTGTTGGCCCGCCTGGTGCCTAACGCGCTGCCGGTGCAGCAGGTTCCCCCGGTGGATCTAGAGATGCTGCTGTTTGCCTTGAGCCTGACCCTGGTAACGGTGGTCGGCTTCGGAGTTGGTCCCGCCCTGCGGGCGTGCCGGACTGCAGGTTTGAGTGCTCTGAAAGTTGGCGTGCGCACCGGAGGAGCAGGCAATCATCGCGCACGATCTGTGCTGGTGGCTGCCGAAGTTGGGGCCTCTGTTGTGCTGCTGGTTTTATCCGGCCTGCTGGTGCGCGCGTTGTGGAAGGTGCAATCCACGGATCCGGGGTTCAGGACCAGTAAGATTCTTTCGCTGCGTACCGCGCTACCCTTTCCGAAATACAACAAGACCAGTACGCGCGATCAGTTCTATAGCAAAGTGCTGACCGATGTTCGCGGGCTGCCCGGAGTGACGGACGCAGCGTACATAAGCGCTCTGCCTATGACGTGGGGCGGTGGCATCTGGCCAGTCGTCGTCGATGGACGGAGCCAGATTCGCACCGAGGGCAATTCTGCGAGCCTGCGTTTCGTAACTCCTGACTTGTTCTCAACCCTGGGCATTCCCATTCAATCAGGACGGGGGGTAAGCGAGAGCGACACCGCGGATCGGCCGTATGTCGCCGTGGTAAGCGAATCGTTCGTGCGCCGGTATTGGCCCAATGAACAACCCCTCGGAAAGCATTTCAGCTTTGGTATGCATGACCGCGAAGTGATCGGCGTCGTTCGCGACATCCGAGCGAGGGGATTGGAGAGAACCAGCGAACCCCAGGTGTATCTCAGCTCCAAACAGGATCCCGATGGCTGGCTGACGTATTACGCGCCCAAGGATCTGGTTATCTATTCCACGCAGCAAGCGGAAACACTTATGCCTGCGGTCCGGCAAATCATTCATAAAGCGGATCCTGAACAGCCTATATCGGACGTCAGAACGATGGCGGACGTGGTCGCCGGAGAGACAGAATCGCGAACCATCCAGATGCGGGTGTTGGTTGTCTT
>CAZSUK010000506.1:0-8319 GCA_964609355.1 uncultured Acidobacteriaceae bacterium
TGCGTATTTGTAAAGTGTGTCAGGACTAATGCCGAGATAGTCGGAAGCCATGCGAATATCCATGACCTCACGAACCTCATCCCTCGCCGGTGTGGTTCTCATCGAAGCGCTCTCCTCTGGGAACTGCGGGACCGGGCGAGACTACATACCCGCCGTTGTGCTTATACCGCGTTTTCACCCTGTAGTACAAGAAATTATCGCTTATTGATCGAGTGTTTTGGGTTTTTGCGGTTTTGTTTAGTTCCGTCTGGAGCGTAGCAGAATTCGCCGGTCCGCGAAGCATTACCTGCGGCCGATGCACGGTTACCAAGGACATCGTATCCGAAAAGATTCGCGCCGCAGGATCGTTAATCCTCAAGTTTCCATATTGCGACTATCGTATTCATTCCCGATGGCTAAGCGAGAAGCATCGTTTGCTCCTCGCTAGCCATCATTAGCTAAAATTTAGGCTGCAGACCCTCGGCAAGAGAAATCAAGTCGTCACCTATGGTTCGTGTTTTTGCGATCGCATCAGCCAGCGGAATGTGCGTAATCTCCGTACCGCGAAGCACCACCAACCGTCCGAACTTGCCTTCATGCACCAAATCGATGGCAGCCGACCCATAGCGCGTGGCGAGCATTCGATCATAGGCCGTCGGGGTGCCGCCGCGCTGCGTGTGCCCTAAGTTCACCGAGCGTGTTTCATACCCGGTTTTCTCCTCGATCAATTCCGCAACCGCTTGCCCAATGCCGCTGAGCCGCTCGTGACCGAAAGCGTCCAGCTTGGCCCCTTGCGTTGCCTTCTTGTCGGTGCCAGGAAGTTTGGCGCCCTCCGCCACGACAACAATCGAAAACAGCTTACCTCGGTCGTGTCTGTCCTTGATGATCTTCACCGCTTCGTCAAGATCGATTGGCTTTTCCGGAACGCCGATCACGTCCGCCCCTCCAGCAATGCCGGAGGTGATGGCGATCCAACCCGCGTCGCGTCCCATCACTTCGCACACGATGACGCGATTGTGGGCTTCTGCAGTGGAATGCAGCCGATCGATGGCTTCGGTGGCAATCGAAACCGCGGTGTCAAAACCGAAACAAGCGTCTGTGCCACTCAGGTCGTTATCAATGGTCTTGGGAACGCCTACGACCTTGATGCCCTTCTCGACGAGCGCGTTGGCGACACCCTGGGTGTCATCTCCGCCGATGGTGATGAGTGCGTCCAGTTTATTGGCCTTGATGCTGGCCAGGCACTTGTCGATGCCGCCCTCCATCTTGCGCGGGTTGGTGCGCGAAGTGCGGAGGATGGTGCCGCCCAGTTGCAGAATCCCCGACACCGTGTCGAGGGTTAAAGGCTTGGTCTTGTTTTCCACAACCCCGCGCCAGCCTTCTATAAAACCGACGAATTCATCGTTGTGATGGAAAATGCCTTTGCGTACAGCCGCGCGAATCACTGCATTCAATCCGGGGCAGTCTCCGCCCCCGGTCAACATTCCAACTCGCATTTTGTTCTTCTCCTAAACGTAACGCCTTGTGCATCATAAACGCGCCAGAGGGAAGGAACCACTACGCTTCGCCAAGCGGCAAGTCCTTGACTGAAGTGGGTGACCCGGAAAAAACCCAGCTGTCAAAGACGAGACCCGCGCTACCCGCTTATTAGCTTACCGGTGCTACTTATTAGCCGCCTTACTATGCTTTAGCATTACAAACCTCTAGTGATGAAAGAGCTTGTTGAGCACGTCTCCCGGGTTGGGTTTGTTGTTGCCATTGCCCAAAAGTTGCTGCTTCAAAATATTGCCGGCATTCTTCTGCAAGAGCTTGCTGAGATCCGCCTGGATCACCGGATTGGACGTGGTGCCGGTGATATGAACCGGAATGCCATTCGCAGCCGCCGAGCTGACTGCCTGTCCTAAAACGCCTCCCCCCGCGTTCAGGCCCGCCAACGCCTGGCCGCCCACGCCGCTGCTGGTGTTGATCTTTGCCACCAATTCAAAATTCAGTGCGCCACCCGGCGCAATCGTCCCTGCGCCGGTGGCCGTGCCCAGCAGAGGAATCGCGGCGTAGAGATTCTCGATGCGTGTCCCCTGCGCGGAAGAGTTCACATTGGCAGAAACCTTTTGGATCTCGGTGCCGCCCTGCGATCCCGAAACCGGCTTCAGTCCACCAATCTTCGAGGAAAGGTCAAAGCCTGCCAACCGCGTGTTGTCTACCTCCAGCGGGCCGCTGATGGTCGGGGCGGTGCTGGGGCCGTTTATAGACAGATTTGCCGAGAGCGTGCCGCCCTGCAGACGCGAGCCGCTGGGCAGACGCACGCCGGCCGCGGGCAACAGATCTTCAACCTGGTTGATGGGCAGGTTAGGCGCCGCCAGGTGGAGCGCCAATATCGTTTGCGCTCCTTTCATTGCATAGGTCCCGGTTACGTGCACAGCCACCCCTCCGGTCTTGATGGCCAAATCAGTTACCTGGCCGGTCCTGGCTGTCAGGTTGTGGCTGACGGTGTAGGCGATATCAACTGGCGATGGAGTGGGCGATCCGTCGGCCACGAGCTGCAAATTGCCTGCGCTCACGGTGCCCTTGCTGTCCAGGGTCTGACCATTGGATGTGACCTGGGCAGCGATGTCGGCGAGCATGGAGAAACCCTGGCTCTTCTCGACCACTCCGGCGGCCACAGGATCGAAGTGTTTCAAATTGATGTTTGCACCCAGTGGAGTCTCTGAGGCGTCCTGCTGGCTTACCGGACCGGCATTGCCATGTATATCGAGCAAACCACCTCCGGGAAGGCGGGCGGTGAGCACGAATGGAAAAGCCCTGGCAAAAGAGAACTGCTGCACCGACAGATTCAAATTGCTGTAGGTAAACGGAGGCCCGGTCGACGGCAGATCCGAAACCACTGCTGTTCCGTTCACCACCTGCATTTGACCCACCGTGAAATTCGGCAGGGCGGTCTCCTTTTCCGGATTTTGCGTGCGGCTGGCTGCAGTGCTGCCGATATTGGAGAAGTTCCACACTCCCTGGGCATTGTGCACCAGGCTGATCGAAGGCGAATCGGCGACAAAGCTGGTGACCAGCAGTTGCCGATGGAGCAGCAGGGGCACTACTTCCACCCCGATATGCAGAGACTGGGCCTGCAAGAATGGCTTCGTGCTGAACGCCGGATCGTCGGCGATGGAAATGTTGTCCGCCACCAGGCTGCCGGAGAAAACAGAAAAGCTCAGGTTTCCCAGTGTCACCTTGCGGTCGAGGGCCGAGGAAAGCTGTGTCTCAAGCGTGGAACGAAAGGTATTGGCGTTGATGAATAACGGCACCAGCAAGACAGCCAGCAGCAAGAGAACAACGATACCGACCAGAATGCTTACAAGCGGACGCTTCCTCACGGCTATACCCCTGGCACTTGAGTTAGATGCTGCCGGTCACCGTTGCGCGGTAGCTTCATCATGGTAGATGGCGTCGATCTCCTGGGCGTAGCGCTCCGCCACCACCCTACGCTTCAACTTCATGGTAGGGGTAAACACACCCGAATCCATGGACCACTCTTCAGTGACGAGGTGGAAGCGCTTAATGGTCTCAAAGTTTGCCAGACTCTGGTTTACCTGGTGGACGAGCGCCTGGTATTCCGCTTGCACTCGTGGGTCGCTGACCAACTCCGCGCGCGAGGCGAAGGTGATTCCCTGCTGCCGTGCCAGGCTCTCGAGCGCGGGAAAGTCAGGCGCAATGAGCACACTGAGAAACTTATGCCGGTCACCGACCACCACCGCGCTGGCTACCAGGGGGCTGGCGTTCAACTTGCTTTCGATCGGCTGCGGAGCGATCATCTTTCCGCCAGAGGTCTTGAGCAGCTCCTTCTTACGGTCGGTGACGTAGAGAAAGCCGTCTTCATCGAGCCGGCCGATATCCCCGGTGTGGAACCAGCCGTCGGCTTCCATCACTTCCCGGGTGGCCTCCGGCTTGTGCCAATAGCCGGCAAAGACAAACGGTCCCCTGACCAAGACTTCCCCGTCGGGAGCGATCCTGCATTCCACCGATTCGATAGGCTTGCCCACCGACCCCATACGATGGTTTTGTGCATTGTTCAGGGCCAGCACGGGCGATGTTTCGGTGAGTCCGTAGCCTTCGAAAATACGAATGCCTACATCGGCGAACCAGCCCGCTGTTTCCCGCCCGAGTGGCGCTCCCCCAGCGAGATAGTCGCGCACCTTGCCGCCAAATGCCTGTTTTACTTTCTTGAACACTAAATGGTCAGCCACTCGCCAGCGCAAAGAGGAGGGCGTCTGACCCAAAAGAATTTCTTCCCGATGTTGTTTGCCGGTCGCAAGCGCCCAGGCGAACAGCTTCTTGACCGTGGTTTTGCTGGCCGCACGGCGCTCGACCACCTCGCGGATTTTCTCGTACACGCGGGGCACGGCGACGAAGACGGTCGGCTTGACGGCAGCGAGGGCAGCGGGGAGCCGGTCAAAGTTTCCGCAATAAGCAAGCGTCGCGCCCTTACAGAAGAGCGCGTAATCGAGGTGACGGGCGGTGATGTGGGAGAGGGGCAAAAAGGAGATGCAGGAGGAGTCAGTGTCCCAGGCAAAGGTTTGCGTGGAGTAATTCAGATTGGACGCGATGTTGCCATGGGTGAGCATGACGCCCTTGGGCTCGCCGGTGGTGCCGGAAGTATAGATCAGAGTGGCCAGGTCTTCTGGTTTGACCTGAAAACTGCGCAGCCACTGTTGCATATCAGCGGGGGAGGGGTCCGCTGTTTGCAGCAGAGACGAGATGGGGGTGGCCCCATCGTCCACTAGTTCGTCCATGACGATGATGTGCTCGAGCTGGGTCCGGCTGCGAATCGAAGCAAGCTTGCTGTATTGGGCCTCGGTGGAGACGACCGCCACCCGTGCGCCTGAATCGATGAGCAAGAGGGCAATCTGTTCAGCCGTCAGGGTGGGGTAAATGGGCACGTCGACAGCGCCCAGCACCAGGGTAGCGAAATCCACCACTGCCCACTCCCAGCGATTCTCCGCCAGCAGCGCGATTCGGTCGCCCTTCGCAATGCCCCAGGTGACAAAGACGTTGGCCAGATAATGGACGCGAGCCAAAAGCTCGTGGCTCGATATCGGATGCCAATGATTCGAAGCGTCCTGCCATAAGACAGCGCGCTCACGCTTGCTGGCCGCGACCAGCGCGACAACATCGACTAGGGTCTCAAGTTTAAACATTTACGGCGAAGCCCTGTCGATTGTAACTCGAAGGGTTGGCGGCAGAGTCGATGATAGGGTGCCCCATCCTTCGCGCTCTTTGCGAAGGGTGGGGCACCCTATCATTAGTTCGTGGGACAGAGAAAAGATGTTGCGGGCGGAGAAACCCAGGTTTCAAAAGCGAGACCTGGGCCACCCAATCAATGCTTGGTCGGGGCGGTTTTTCCTAAGCCTGTGGGATCGGCGTTAGGCGTACGAAGCGCGAGGAAAGGTTCGCCCAATCGGAAAGGATCCACCGGGCTCGCGTGCTGGAGGTTTTCTCCGCGTGAAGCATGATGAGCTCGCGCAGCTCTTCCGCCGCAGTTGCGTCCAGTTCCGATAAGGGCTCCGGAGTAAGAAAGCTGATGTGATAGCGTGCTTGGGTAACAAACGTTTTGTCTTCATCGAAGACCCACGCCAGGCCACCCGTCATCCCGGCGCCAAAATTCTGGCCCGTAGATCCGAGCACCGCCACCAGGCCGCCGGTCATGTACTCGCAGCCATGGTCCCCAATCCCTTCCACGACCGCCAGCGCTCCCGAATTGCGGACCGCAAAGCGCTCCCCTGCGCGGCCGGCAGCGAACAACGATCCACTGGTAGCCCCGTAGAGTGCGACGTTGCCCAGGATCACATGCAGCTCGCTTTGCCGCGCCGCCCGTCCTTGCCCACGCAAAATCAGTTCTCCGCCGCAAAGCCCCTTGCCAACGAAATCATTGGCCATGCCTTCCAGCACGAGCTGCATGCCGGGCACAGCGAAGGCGCCAAAAGATTGGCCGGCAACTCCCTTCAACTTGAAGTTGAGAGGTGTCATCGTATTGTGGAGTCCATGCCACACCAACTCCCCGGCCAACCGCGCGCCCAGGGTGCGATGCTTGTTGGAGATCGTTTCTTCCACTTCGAAGGGTTGCCCGGCAGCGCGAGCGGCAAGCGCCGGCTGCACCCAGGCATTATCGATGTTGGCATGATCGCTGGGGCGGCGGTTGCGCTGGCCCTGCCAGCGTACGTGGCCTTCCTGAACCGGGGCCAACAACGCACTCAGGTCGAGTCCTCCAGCGGCACTCACTTGCTCCAACAGATCTGTGCGGCCGATCGCAGCGTCAAGCGAGGGCAGGCCAAGGGAAGCGAGCAGCATTTGCAGGTCGCGCGTAAGCTCCTCGAAAAAGCGGACCACATTCGCCGGTTTGCCGCGGAACTTGGCCCGCAGATCAGGCCGTTGGGTCGCGATCCCGGTAGGACACGTATTGAGGTGGCATTGTCGCGCCATGTCGCAGCCAAGCGCGACCAGCACCGCAGTGCCAAAGGCAAATTCGTCCGCACCCAGCAAGGCTGCAATGAGCACATCGCGGCCGGTGCGCAAGCCACCATCGCAACGCAGGCGAACCCGGCCCCGCAGGCCATTCTGCATCAGTACTTGTTGCGCCTCGGCAAGCCCAATCTCCCACGGATTGCCGGCATACTTAATGCTGGAGAGAGGCGAAGCGCCTGTCCCGCCGGCATGACCTGCGATCACGATGTAGTCCGCATAGGCCTTCGCTACGCCAGCGGCAACCGTGCCCACACCGCACTCGGAAACCAGCTTGACCCCGATCGCAGCCCGAGGATTGACACGCTTGAG
Organism: uncultured Acidobacteriaceae bacterium; assembly: GCA_964609355.1. GTDB lineage: Bacteria > Acidobacteriota > Terriglobia > Terriglobales > Acidobacteriaceae > PALSA-350. Next base: position 6,799 of record CAZSUK010000506.1, read on the forward strand.
ATCGAAGATCAGCTGCGCCAGGTCTTCAATGGAGTAAATGTCATGGTGCGGCGGCGGGCTGATCAGCGCGACCCCGGGTTGCGCATGGCGCAAACGGGCGATCAACTCGGTCACCTTGTGGCTGGGGAGTTGGCCACCCTCGCCCGGCTTCGATCCCTGGGCGATTTTGATCTCAATCTCCTCAGCATGGCTGAGATATTCGGTGGTCACGCCAAAGCGCGCTGACGCAACCTGCTTCACTTTGTTATTGCGAATTGCAGGAGCGCCCGGAAAAGTGGGATACACCGCCGGATCTTCCCCGCCCTCACCGGTATTCGATCGAGCGCCGATCTGGTTCATGGCCTCGGTGATCGTCTGGTGCGCTTCCGGACTCAGCGAACCCAGCGACATGGCAGAAGCGATGAAGCGGTGCATGATGGCAGGCGCCGCTTCCACCTGGTCCAATGCGAGAGGCGCCGCAGCCGGTCGTATTTCCAACAGGTCCCGCAGCACGGTGGGTTTGTTCTCGACTGCCAGGGTGCCGAAGGCGTTCCACGCCTGGACGGGAGACAAGCCTGCCGCAGCCGCGCCGCGCGCAGTTCCGGTCACTACCTGCAATGCCTTTACAGTTTGGGGTTGCCAACCGTGCGGCTCTGCACGGTCGTCTTTGCGAAAGCGAACCCAGCCGTAATCCGGAAGCGCTTTGGCTTCGCGCGGCGCGACCGGCGCCTGGGCAGTGGCTGTGGCCGGCTGCGACTCCTGGTGCGTCGCATTCACCAGCGCAGGTTGGCTGTCCTCTTCTTGGGCCGAAGACCAAACATCCCGCAAGGCCGCTTCCAGCCCCGAAAAACCGATGCCGGATATGGGGGACGGGGTTCCCCGGAAGCAGAGCTCCACTACCTCACGGTCGAGACCCAGCACGTCGAAAAGATGGGCGCCGCGATAGCTGTCGAGTACCGAGATACCCATCTTGGACATGATTTTCGCGAGGCCGAGATCGAAGGCATGAAGCATATTGGCTTCGCCTTTTTCCGGGTCAAGATTGCGTGCGGTCTCGAGCGCCAGCCAGGGACAAACCGCACCTGCTCCGTAGCCCAGAATCACCGCCGCATGATGCAGATCGCGGCAATCGCCCGCTTCGACTCCCAAGCCTGCCTGGGTGCGTACCCCCGCATCCACTAAGGCATGATGGACGGCTCCTGTCGCCATAGCCATGGGGATCGGAAGCAATTCAGCCCGTGCTCCTGGCTGTGCCAGTGCCCGATCCGTGAGCAACAAAATCTGTGCCCCGCCCTGCACCAGTTCAACCGCCTTGGCGCATAGATCGTCGATGGCCCGGCGCAAATTGCAGGAGGGAGCGAAGACACAGTCCAGTACTGCCAGCGGCATCTCGTCCGCTAACGGGTGTTCGCGATTGCGCAGCGAGTGCATCTGCCCCAGGGACAGGAAGGGCGACTGCAGCGAAAGCCCGGGAATCCGCGCGCTGGTGTTAAGGAGGTGCGGCCAGGGGCCGAGACGGGTATGCAACTCGATGACGATGGA
>CAZSUK010000507.1:0-12329 GCA_964609355.1 uncultured Acidobacteriaceae bacterium
TGCGATCGTCGAGCGAGACGAAGGTGGGTTCTCCTCCCATGGTCAGGCGTACGTCTCCTACTCGCAGGTCCACATCCACCTGGTGACCCAGAGCCTGGATCTGCTCCCATTGCTGTTCCGAATACGGTTTGGTGACGCGAGGAGATTCATAGATCCGCTGCACCGTCATGGAGTAGCTGAAATCGGTCTTGCAGAATTCGAGTGGGCCAGAGATGGGCGCAGCACTGGAGGCGTCCGGAGTGCACGCGAGCGGGATGTGCCCTTCTCCAGCCAGCAGGCCTGAAGTGGGATCGAAGCCTACCCAGCCGGCGCCGGGAAGATAGACCTCGGTCCAGGCGTGGAGGTCGGTAAAGTCCATGGAGGCTCCGGCTGGGCCTTCGAGTGGCTTCACGTCAGCAGTGAGTTGGATCAGGTAGCCGGAGACAAAGCGCGCGGCTAGCCCCAGGTTGCGCAGGATTTGCACCAGCAGCCATGCGGAGTCCCGACAGGAACCGGTGCCCAGGGTTAGGGTCTGGTCGCAGGTCTGCACGCCGTGCTCCATGCGGATGACGTAACCGATGTCTCGCTGGACTCGTTGATTGAGGCTGACAAGGAAGTTCAGCGTCGGGGTGCTGACGCGCGGCACCTGGGCCAGAAAGGCAGACAACCTGGGACCGGGCACTTCTGCTTCCAGAAAGGGACGGAGTTCCCTGGTAAGCGAGTTCTCGTAGGTAAAAGGAATTTGTTCCGCGTAAGGCTCGAGGAAAAAGTCGAAGGGATTGAAGATTGCCATTTCGGCAACCAGGTCGACTTCGACTAAGAACTCCGACGTTCGTTCTGGAAAGACCAGACGGGCCAGGTAATTGGCCTGGGGATCCTGCTGCCAGTTGATGAAGTGGTTTTTGGGCAGGACCTTGAGCGAGTAAGAGAGGATCGGAGTACGGCAATGGGGCGCCGGACGCAGGCGAATGGTTTGCGGCCCGAGCATCACCGGACGGTCGTAACGATAGTGGGTCTTGTGATTCAGTGCAATCTGAATTGCCATAGGGCGGAGTGTTTATAGATTACATGCGGGTTGGATGCGGGCGGCGCTTTCCCTCAAGAGTCTGGGGAGCTGCGACTGGGATGTGTGGATTTCAGGCGGGAGCGACGTGGGTCACCCGTTTATTGGAACAGGGACCGAGCAAACAGCGCGTGGCGGGGCCAGCTATGATGTTGGCATGTCACCTAGTGCCGAGATTGAGAGCCGCGCGCGGAAGATCAAGCTGTTTCTGATGGATGTCGATGGGACGCTCACCGACGGCAGCGTTAACCTCATTTCCTTGCCTGATGGCGGCGGCGTGGCGGAGATGAAAGCCTTTAATTCGCAGGACGGCGCGGGACTGAAGCTGGCGCACATCATGGGCATCCGCTGCGGCTTCATTACGGGAAGGAAATCTCCCGCAGTGACACAACGCGCCCACGAGCTGAGCGTGGAGTTCGTCTACCTGGGTCAGGAAACCAAGATGGCCGCATATGAAGAGTGCGTGAAAAAAGCCGGAGTGCGCGACGACGAGGTGGCCTACATGGGCGACGATCTGCCCGATATGCCGGTGGCCAAACGCGCAGGATTGGCAGTTGCCGTGGGCAACGCGGCTGCTGAGCTAAAAGCAATCTGCCACTACACAACTCAGGCCCGAGGCGGCGAGGGGTCGGCAAGAGAAATCGTGGAACTTATCCTCAAAGCCCAGGGACGCTGGGAAGAAGCTGTTCCCAAAGCCATCGCCTAGACACTCCACGTTATAGTTGTAAGTGATGCTCTTTAAGCAATCCAAGAATCACTCGCGACCTCCATGGCAGATCGCCGTTGCTCTTGGTTGCACTCTGCTGTTGCTTTTCTGCGCGACGATCCAGGTTGCGCACGTCCATACGCCCGCAGATGTATCTCACTCAGGGTGTGCCCTTTGCGCTAGTGCGCATGTCGTGATTGCTCCCGCGGCCCCGCTGACGTTCTCTGTTGCTGTGCCCCAGAGAACGACACCCCTGGTCGACCGGCAAATCAAGTTTGCGCATCGATATGTGGATTTCTCCCTCTACACGCGGCCCCCACCGGCTGGAATTGCTTTCTCCTAAGGCATTTTCAGCAACCAATCATAAAGATGGCCCGGGGGTTGTATGCACTCGTTTCGAAAACGTTTTGTCTTTCTGTTTTGTCCGTTTCTTCTCGCCGCCAGCAGCCTGCATGCTCAGAGTGCTGCGGGCACGGTTGCAGGAACGGTGACGGACGCGTCCGGCGCGGTTATACCGGGAGCCACGGTCACGATCGAGAACCCTGTCAGCGGGCTCTCCCGTACGGCGAAGACAGACTCCGCGGGCCACTACCAATTCAACAATCTACCGCTGAATCCGTACCACCTGGTGGCGAATGCCCCTGGTTTTACCGCCTTTACTACGGATGTTTCGGTGCGCTCCTCGGTCCCGGTCGCGCCAGTCATCAGCCTGCAGGTGGGGGGAGCCTCGACTACCGTGACGGTGAGCGGTGGCGACCTGGTGGAGAATGACTCTTCTCTGCACACCGATCTGGATCGGAACATGATTGAGAAGCTGCCGCTGGAAAGCTCCTCTTCTTCGGTGAGCTCACTGGTGACCCTCTCCTCACCTGGGGTAGCGGCCGATTCCAATGGACTGTTCCACGGACTTGGCGATCATGCGTCGAATTCGTTTTCAGTGGATGGACAGCCGATCACCGACCAGCAAAGCAAAGTTTTCTCAAATCAAATTCCTTCCAATTCCATTCAGTCGGTCGAAGTCATTTCGGGTGCGCCGCCTGCGGAGTATGGAGGCAAGACGAGCCTGGTGATCCAGGTAACGACGCGCTCCGGCCAGGGAGTCACCAAGCCAACCGGCAGCCTTACGGGTTCTTACGGAACGTTCGGGTCGGCGACGGGAGGTTTCGATATCGCTTATGGCTCCAAGAACTGGGGAAACTTCTTCGAACTGGATGGACTCAATACCGGCCGCTTTCTGGATCCGCCCGAGTTTGTGGTGTTCCACGATAAAGGAAATGAGCAAAACGTCTTTGATCGAGTGGACTATCAATTTACCCCGGCGGACGCGCTGCATCTGAACCTGAATTACAGCCGGTCGTGGTTCCAGACGCCGAACAGCTACGACAACCTGAATGTGCTCGACCAGTTCGGCAATGACGTGGGAGATACCGATCAGCATTCCAAGATCGAGACCTTCGACATCGCACCTACGTACACGCGGGTGATCGGGAGCACGTCGGTATTCAACTTTGGCCCGTTTATTCGCAAGGACACGTACCAGTATTTTCCCAGTGAGAATCCGTTGGCGGATAAGGGACCGCCCAACCTGCAAAACGAAACCATTGCGCAGTACCGGACACTCACCAATGCCGGGGTCCATTCCGATCTTTCGTATAGCAAGGGCAGGCAGGTGGTGAAGGGCGGCGCGCTGTACTCGAACACCGGTCTGAGAGAACGCGACAGCCTGGGCATTGTGGCTGCTACGTTCAACTCACCTTGCGTCGATGGAAACGGAGACCCTGTCAACGGATTTACCAGCCCTACACAATGCGCCGCTACCGGCTTGCTGCCCAATAGCGCATTCAACCCGGTTCTGGTGCCTTATGATCTGACCCGCGGGGGGAGCAATTACAACTACCTGGGACGCGCCGATATTAAGGAAATCGCGCTCTATCTCGAGGATCAGATCAAGGCCGACGGGTGGCTGATCAACCTTGGAATACGCGGTGATATTTACAATGGCCTGGCCCACGCGACCCAGGCAGAACCTCGACTGGGCCTCTCGTATAACCTGAAGCGTACCAATACGGTGTTGCGCGTCTCCTACGCACGCACGTTAGAGTCACCGTTCAATGAAAACCTGGTGCTTTCCAGCCAGGGTTGTTCCAACGAAGTGCTGTCTCCTCTGCTCATGTGCTCGGCGGGCGTGCAAGGCACGCTGCAGCCCGGTTTCCGGAATGAATTCCATGCGGGGCTGCAACAGGCATTCGGGAAAAACCTGGTTTTTAGCGGCGACTATATCTGGAAATATACGCACAATGCATTCGATTTCAGCGTGCTGGGCAATACTCCCATTACGTTTCCTATCGATTGGCATAATTCAAAGATTCCGGGTTTTGCGCTGCGGGTCGATGTTCCGAATTATCACAATGTGTCGGCATTCGTGGTGATGTCGTCAGTCGCGGCTCGCTTCTTTCCTCCGCAGGCCGCGGGAGCAGGCGCCACGGTGGGGCAGCCGGGACTTCCCTTCCGCATCGATCATGATGAACGGTTTAATCAGACCACGCACGTGCAGTATCAGTTGCCTTTCCATAACAGTCCATGGATCGGCTTCAACTGGCGTTTTGACAGCGGCCTGGTGGCCGGATCGGCGCCTTGCTATAACCCACTATCGAATAACCCGAACAGCGCTTGCGTTGATACGTCGACGACTCTGAACGGCCAGCCGGCTGTCGATCTGAGCGGGTTGACCGCCGACCAGGAGTTTGAAGCCGGTCTGACGTGCGATGGAATTCGGGCGACACCGACAACGGCGCTCCCAACACCTTGCCTGGCTTCGGAATACTCCTCAACTCTGCTTAGGATTCCGGCTCCCGGGACTGGGTCTAATGACCATAACCCCTCGCGCATTCAACAGCGGAATTTGTTCGATGCGTCTATTGGAGACGATAACCTTTTCCATGGCGACAGGTTTAAGTGGAGTTTGCAGCTTACGGGCGTGAATATGTCGAATAAGTATGCGCTTTATAACTTTCTTTCGACGTTCAGCGGTACGCATTATGTAACGCCGCGAGCGCTCACGGCAGAACTCGGTTTCCACTTCTAGACGGGGCTCGATGCCAGGACTTCTTCGGCTCGTAAGGCCAGACCGCGGGCTACCGAGATGAATTCGTTGCCGGTTCGGATGCGAAGCTCACCGAAGCGTTGCTCGAAGATGCGGCGGACAGAGGGGACCAGGGACGTGCCTCCGGTTAAGAAGACCCGGTCTACCTGGCGTCGGCTTACTCCTGAGGTTTCCAGGAGCGAGTCGACGCATTCCTCGATCACACGCAGGTCATCAGCAATCCAGCTCTCAAACGATTCGCGGGTAACAGAGATGTTCAGGTCCATGCTGCCGTCACGAAAATGAAACTCCGCAGACTGGGAACGAGATAGCTCGAACTTCAATTGCTGCACGGCCTGGTGAAGATGAAAGCCGAGATCTTCGTCGATCAGCGTAATGAGGGCTTCGATTTTCTCCGGCTCTAGCGCGCGTAGACGAGCACTTTTCAAGATTTCCACGACGTTCGACGTGCGCAGAAATGACAGGTAGTGCCAGCGCTCGAGGTTGGCGTAGATCCACGCGGGCACGGCGGGTAGAAGTTTGTTGAGGGACCGGGCGAGCGAGTCCGAACCCAGAGCAGGAGACACAAGCTTGCGCACGATCCTGGCATCGAAAGCGTCACCCGCTAAACCCACGCCGCTGTTACCGAGCAAATCCTGTGGTGTGCGGCCGCGCTTGCGTACACCGGGACCAACGTGCAGCAAAGAGAAGTCACTGGTGCCACCGCCAAAGTCGCCAATCAGAATGAGCTCGTCGTGATCGAGCGTGGCTTCGTAAGCGTAGGCCGCCGCGACTGGCTCCATTTCAAAGTCGATGCGCTCAAAGCCGGCTGCAGTAAAGGCCTGACGCAGACGGGAGAGAGCGAAGGTCTGATCCTCTGCAGTCTCTGCGCCCACAAAGCGCACCGGCCGGCCAACCATGGCATAGGTGATACCGGTATGAAACTGGCGCTCAGCATGGCGGCGCAGATCGGCAAGAATGCGGGAGATGAGATCTTCGAGAGTGGTATGGCGGCCGAATACTGCTGTTCCCGACAGCGTGCGATCAGAGAGATAGGACTTCAGTGATTGAATCAAGCGGCCCTTGGTCTCCGCCGCCAGGTAGTGCTCGATGGCAGCCGGACCGGTCCAGGCCTGCGTCCTTAAGCGGGCGGCTTGTTTTACCTGCTGCAGATAGAGCACGGAGCGAGAGGAGAAGGTCTCGCCAGAGAGAGTGGGGAAGGCGACGAGCTCGACCGGCCCTTCGCCCGAGGCGCGCGCAACCGTGCTGTTGGTAGTGCCAAAGTCGATTCCGATTGCAGATACTTGATCCCGCGTGTGCGCCATTCTTCATCCATTATTCCTCACATGCGAAAATGACCTTATGCAAAGATCCTCACAAACCGCTGCAAGCCTGTTGTCTGCGAGCCTTTTGCTGCTCGGGATCACCAGCGCTCAGCAGACAACTGGCACAACCCCGGCAAAGCCGAAGTCGACCACAGCAACGACGACGCATCACACCGCCACTGCGACCAAACCTCTGGTGCTGACCACCGAGAAAGACAAACAAAGCTATGCCATCGGCCTGAACGTAGGACAAAGCCTGCATCGAGACGGGATCGTGGTGGATCCGAAGATTGTGGTGCGGGGCTTACAAGACGCCATGGCCGGCGGCAAAGTCCTGCTGACCGACGATCAGATCAAGACGGTGATGACCGACCTGAAAAATCAAGTGCGTCAAGAGCAAGAAGCAAAGAGGCTAGCGGCGTCGGAGACGAACAAGAAGGAAGGCGCAGCATTCCTGGCGGCAAACGCAACCAAGCCGGGCGTTGTGACCCTGCCCAGCGGGCTGCAATACAAGATCCTGGTGGCGGGTACGGGGGCCAAGCCCACCGCCGACGATAGGGTGGTTTGCAACTATCGCGGAATGTTGCTCGACGATACGGAATTTGACAGCTCTTACAAGCGCGGTCAACCGGCGACGTTCCCGGTTACCGGAGTGATCAAAGGCTGGACCGAGGCGCTGCAGTTGATGCCGGTAGGGTCGAAATGGCAGCTGTTCATCCCGGCAGACCTTGCGTATGGAGAGCGCGGCCAGGCCACAATCGAGCCTAACGCCGTTCTCGTCTTCGAGGTGGAGCTGCTTTCGATTGCACCCAAGGCGCAACCGGCTCCCACACCTGCTCCGGCTACAACTCCGGCTCCATAGCGGTCTCTCGGATTACACTGAGGACCATGCGGAGAGAAAACCTGACCATCTTCCTGCTTTCGATCATCGCGGTTGCACTGCTGGCTATCGCATTGCAACCGCTTTTTACACCACGGACGGTAGCAGCGCAGTCGGCACTGTATCCCTTCTATATTGAGCCCGGCTCGGAATTGTTACGAACGCCGGATGGCACCACCCAGGTCTACGGCAAGGTAGTGGTGGACATGCGTAACGGAAAAGTATGGGGATTTCCAACCAATGCTCCCCAGTCCTATCCAAGCAGCGGTTTGCAGAACAAGCCGCCCACCTCTCGCCCGTTCGAGCTGGGAAAATTTGCGTTCGAAGACACTAATAAATAGCTGGCAATTGCAACCGTAGCAGTTTTACAAAGTCAACGTAGTCTCCTTGCCAGCGGACGCCCAAGTGGAGGTGGGGACCGGTGACCCGGCCGGTTGCTCCGCTGAGACCGAGGCGTTGTCCCTTTTTGACACGATCGCCCACCTTCACCTCAATTTTCGACAAGTGCATGTACTGGGTGTCCCACTGCAGCCCGTGATTGATCACCACCAAATTGCCCTCGTAGAACATTGCCTGGGCGATGATTACTTCTCCATCGTTTGCAGCGACTACCGGGGTTCCCGATGGTGCGTGGAAATCTGTTCCGCGATGAATACTTGCTAGCTCGCCATTGAACGTGCGCCGGGTTCCAAAGGAGTCCGTCGCAGTGAATGGGACCGGAGACATGAAGCGTCCCCGCCATAAGGGTTCGTTGATTTGTCGAGCATAGGCCGCGTCCTTCACGAGCTTGTCCGCAGCAATGCGTTGCTGAGTGAGAGGGTCGGGCTGTACGAACTTCTCCTGGACATGCAGGGTAGTGGTTTTGTACTGGGCGGGCAAAACGAGCACGTCCTGTTTGGCGTGCAGCGGACTGCCATCGGCTGCGGTTCCGGTCAGGTCAAGGGAAAAGGTTCCGGGCTTTTGCTCCACGTCGATACCCGCAAGCGCGTACCAGGTCTTCCCGTTCTGGCCCTTGGTGAACACGATGGCGTGATTGAGCCAGGTGCCATGCAATTCGCCGGCGGCCTGGTCCATATCGATTCTGAACAATACCGGGGATCCGCTTTCGAGGCGCTCCGGAGACCAGGTTATTTTTTGTGCGTGGGCCGCAACCGAGGTTAAGAGCAGCAAGAGCGCGGCACAACCGAGCCTATGGATTGGGTGAAGGCGGGCAGGGAAGGGCATGTTGTAAAGATACCGCTCCGCCGTCTCAGATCATTTGTCCATGGTAAGAACCACGCGAAATCTGGCGGTTCCCTTCACCATGCGATCGTAGGCCTCGTTCACCTTTTCCAGGGGGAAGGCTTCGTTCATCGAACGTACACCGGAGAGGACGCTGAAACCCAGGGTCTCCTGCGAATCGAGCGAGGTTCCAGAATACCAACCCTTGACTTGCTGTGAATTCAGCAGCAACTGAAGGGCAGGCACCTCCAACGAGGGCACGGCTCCGATAATCATGAACGTTCCGGTAGGGGCAAGACCGCCGATCACAGCCTGCATCGCCTCTGCTGCAGTGACCGTGGCGAGAATCACTTTGGCCCCGCCAAGTTTTTGCAACTCGGCCGCGGGGTCCTGCGCCGCGCTATCGATGTAGTGCGATGCGCCCAGTTTACGGGCGAGCGCTTCCTTGTCGCTTCCACGACCGATGGCAACGGTGTTGTAGCCGCTTTTGGCGGCGAACTGCACAGCCAGATGGCCCAGCCCCCCCAAACCGATCACGGCCACGACATCGCCCGGACGAGCGCCGCTATTGCGCAGGCAATTGTAGGTGGTGACCCCGGCGCACATGAGCGGGGCTGCCTCGACTGCCGACAACTCTTGTGGCACTGTGGCGAGCGCGGAGAAAGGCGCAAGCATATAGTCGGCATAGCCACCGTCGCGCGTAACCCCGGTGGCCTGGGTGCTGGTTTGACAGGCGAAAAAATTCCCCCGGCGGCAACTGTCGCAGTAGCCGCAGTAGCCACCATTCCAGCCCACGCCCACTCGCTCGCCAACCTTCCATCGCGGGGGAACGTTTGCGCCAACAGCGTCGATCACACCGATCACCTCGTGGCCGGGAACGCGGGGATATTGAATTCCTGGAAGTTGTCCTTCCTTGGTCACCTCGTCGCTGTGGCAAATACCACAGGCCTGAACCTTGATGCGTACCAAACCTGACTCAGGCTCGGGAATTTCCCGCTCCACGATTGCAAAGGGCCCTCCCGCACGAACGACTTCGACTGCGCGCATCTTTGCCATAAATACTCCCGGTCCGTGTTGTATGAGCTACCGCTCAAAAGTAGATGTATCCGCAACGGAAAAAGTTCCGCTGCTATTTGACGGGTTTGTAGGTGGCGGCGATGAAAGCAGCGACGTTGTCATGCAGCTGCTTGAGCGATTCTTCGTGGGCGTACACCATATGACCGGACTGGTACCACGCGTACTGAATGTTCTGCCGCAGGGTGGCTGGGATGGTCAGGTGATTGATCTCGTAACGAGCAGCGAAATACGGGGTGGCGAGGTCGAAATACCCACCGTTGAGCAGGACCTTGAGGCGGGGGTTGAACTTCATCGCGGCGGCCAGATCTGGCATGACGTTGACGCCCCATGCTGCTTCGGGAGCACCGGGCGCCTTATGCTTGGCCTCCCAGGCTGTGCCGACGGCCGCCGCGTCGGAGAGATAGGTGAGGCCTTCGCCGAACTTGAGCTGGCGGCGGACATAGTCATTGAAGCCAGAAATGTAGGCCGAGGAAATAGCGGTGGCTTGCGGATCGTAAGCGGCCTCCTCAGCCAACGGGTCGATGGTGGGGCCGGAGAAGCGGCTGTCAAGGCGGCCGGTGGTGAGGTCGTCATTGCCTTGCAAATTGTGGTTGAACTCGCCCACGTTGACGCGCAGGTTTGCCTTGAGGATGTAGGCAACCGGCAGCCCGGTGTATTGGTGCATTTTTTCGGCGATGGCCTGGCGGGTGGCTTCGGGGAGCTGGGAGCCCTGGGCCAGGGCCGAAGCATAGTCAGCCAGGGCGAACTGCTCCACTTCCGCAAGGAATGGTTCGAGCGCCGGGGGCTGCGTGGGCAGACGCTTGTGGTAGTACGCGGTGGCCGCAAAGGTAGGCAGGGCCAATTCATAGGGCACATCGATGCCCGGATTCCATTGCGGTCCGTCAGCGCTGTCGTCGTAGTTAAGGATTTGCGAGAGCAGAATGACCCCATTCAGGTCGATGCTGTCTTCGGTTTCGAGAATGCCGGCTAACGCCGCCGAACGGGTGGTTCCGTAGCTTTCTCCAAAAAGATATTTGGGGGAGTTCCAGCGCTGATAGTTGGAAAGGAAGCGGTTAATAAAGCGGTCGAAGGCGTGGGCATCCTGATCGACTCCCCAGAAGGCTTTCTCCTTGTCCTTACCGAAGAGACGGCCAAAGCCGGTGCCGGGTGCATCGATGAAGACCAGGTCGCTGGCGTCGAGCAGGCTGTAGTTGTTGTCGGCCAGGTTGTAGGGAGCGGGGCTGGTGTGCTGGTCGTCGGCGGTTACGACACGCTTGGGACCGAAGGCGCCCATGTGCAGCCACATTGTGGAACTGCCCGGGCCGCCATTGTAGATAAAGGTAATCGGCCGAGATTCGGGCGGAACGTCTTTTTTGAAATAAGCCACATAGAACATGCGCGCGGTGGGCGGGGCGTCGGCCAGGTCTTTGACCGGCGGCGGAATGATGCCCATGTTGGCATCAGCATCGTTGCTGGCCGCAACCAGGATTGTACCCGCCACGGCCTGGTAGTTGATGACGTGGCCGGCCACAGTGACAGAACCCTGGGTAGTGGAGTCTTTGGGGACAATCGGCTGCTGTTCCTTTTTCTCATCGTCTTTTCCGCCCGCTTTTGCAGGGTCGTCTTTACCGGCTTCCTGTGCCATAAGGGGTGAAACGGCGAGCAGGAAAAGAAGCACCCAGCAGGAGCCCAGGCGGGTGAGCGGCGAACGTTGTTTCAGCATGAGCGACTGCTTCCTTTTGCTGGTGTGACTTGCTGGGGTTTTGGTTGGATCCGACAAATGAATAAGTTGCGCAAGATCTGCCACAAATTAAGTTACCAAAGATGAAGCAACTCCCCTGAAGACGTCGTGTCTATCTGAGCGAGCGGCAAGGATGATGAAAACCGCCGCTGAAAAAGGAGAATCCCATGAAAGTTTTCACGGCTGTTCTTGCTTCCGCTCTATTGATTGCGCCTGCGGCACTGCTAGCCCAAACACCGACCCCCGGCGCAAACGACTATAACATCAACCAACGCAAGGTCGCGCAACAGGATCGCATTGCCAACGGAGTCAAAAGCGGCCAGTTGACCGCGGGGGAGACCTCCCGGCTGGAACACCAGGAAGCCGGTATCAACCGGGAAGAGCGCGGTATGCGGGCACAGGATAACGGACACCTGACGAAACAGGACCGGTCCACACTCCACGCGCAGCAAAACCAGGAATCCCGTCGCATTTACCGCGACAAACACAACGCCGCGGTTCGTTAAGACAGCAGTGGCCGCTCCGCCCGGAGCGGCCACTGCTGTTGCGGGTTTCTCGTGCCAAATTGGGAGAGTCTACTCTCGGGACATTCCCGGCACAGTTTTCGCCTAAAGTTAAGAGTCGTGGAATCCTGCATCTCGCCCCACGCAGGTTCGTTGAACGGTCGAATCCCCTCGTTGAATCCCGGCATCAGAACAAGCAGATGACAGAGGCTAGGCTTTGGGGTAGACTCAGCGCACTGCGTCAGATTGCGCCATCGCAAGCTCTCGTCGATGCGCCGGGCATCGCGGCTGCTTCCCGGCTTTTCGTCCAGCTGTGACACGGGCCCCTAGAAGTCTGGCGTCAAGGTTTCCTCCGGTCCTGGTGCCATGTTACGAAGACATCAGAAAGGGGCGCCATGCCCTCACTACCAGATCCGCGACTTAACGTTCTACCAAACACCCCGCCAGTAGTATCCTCTCCCGAATCTGTTCCTGCCCCTGAGCCTGCATTGCCCGATTCCATATCCCTCCCGCCGCTGGGGCCGAACGTCAAAGTTTTGATGGTGTGGCCCAGTTTCCCCCCGTCTTTCTGGGGGTTTGAAGGCGTATTGGAAATGATTCCCGAGCAGGCCATGACGCCGCCACTCGGCCTGATTACGGTCGCGGCTCTTTGTCCCGCGACTTGGGATCTCCGGTTGAAGGATCATGCCTTCGAAGAGTTGCGGGATGAGGATTTCGCCTGGGCTGACCTGGTGATGGTAAGCGCCATGCACGCGCAACGTGCCGACGCATTG
>CAZSUK010000508.1:0-3584 GCA_964609355.1 uncultured Acidobacteriaceae bacterium
GTAGCTTAGCTTTCCACTGATGCGGCGATAGTCCAGAGTGCTGGCGAACGCCAACACGGCACAGCCGGCGGCCACACCCTGGGCAAAGCTCGAGAAGGCGAGCGTGTCGCGCAATGGGTCGCGCAGGGTGACCATCAGTGTCAGTCCGACTCCACTCAGCAGCAGAACGGACGGCAACACGTATTGCGGGCCGCCGGTTCCCCGCACCGACCAGAAGATGTGCACTGCCCAGAACGCGCAGAAAAAGAGAAAACACCACCCGATGAGCTGATTGCGAAATTGTGTCCGGTCGCGCACAACAAAGAACGGCTTCAGCCGCGCTAACTCCGCGGAGTTAAGCAGCAGGATGGTATCCGCACCCGGGCGTGCTGATTGCACCTGGCGGGCGCGCGCCTGCAATTCGGTAAGTCCATGCGTCCTCAGCACATCACGGATCAAAATACGGATCTGGCCGATCTCCCCTACGTGCGACACCGATTCCGGGCCGCTCCGAATACCCTCGAATATCTTGCCCGCGACGTATTGCCGTTCTTGAGGAGAGGAAATCGACTGCAGAAAGGGGAGGAGTTGTTCGCGTCTGTCCAGCGTGGAGAGGTTCAGGCGTTCGCTATCCGAACCGCCAATTCTCGCCATCTTTGCTGACGCTGTGAGACATACCGCAGCAAGGATCAGGGCCGAGGTCAACAGCAACAGAACGCGCTCCAGAACCCTCCCGCCCGCCTCTATGCGTTGGCGAGGGTTCTGGGCCCTCTCGACCGACGTGCTGCGCGTTACCGCCATTCGTTCCCCTGATCCTATTGAACGGTTGAGATACGGTGAATCGAATCATTTATCCGTTGGAGGCTGTCTGCTGCGCTGTCCCACGGCAGGACGCTTTCATAGAGGTGGCGAGCACGGATAAGGTCAGGAGTTGCCATCCGATAGTAACGAGCCGCGTCGCTCCTTGTGCTCGCGTGGTCTCCCAGGGCAATCGCGCGCTCAGCACGATAGCGATAAAGATCTGCCAGTTCGGCGGTTTCACGCTTTCCGGTCGCGTAACCGAGACGGCTGGCCTGTCGAATGGCTGCTTCTCCATGCGTCAGGTCGTGCAAAGAGTATATGTAGAGAGGAGCTAAGCCGAGCCATGGGTCAGGCGATTTTTTCATGGCCTGCGACGCTGCCAGAAAGTCCTGGCGTGAGTCTTCCAGCAGTCGAGGATCCTGTTCGGCTGTACCGCGCATGCGTGCCAAATGACCGTCGACCAGCCGGATCTTCCCATGGAGCGTTTTGTCGCCTGGGTCGAGCTCGATTGCGCGTGACAGATCGTCACGGGCGTGCACCCAGTCTGTTTCTGACACCGGCGGCGCGTCCGGAGACCGGAACTTTACGATCGTGCTGTCGGCATCTGCGACCAGGTGGCTCCGCAACTCGTCTCGAGCGGCCCACAGGCTGATTGGGAAGTGGGAACGCGACGCAAGCTTCTGGTATTGCTTCCAGGCGGCATCCATATTCTGCTGCTTTTCGCTCGAGAGGTCCCGTGCCAGTTGGTGCGCACTTCCCCAGACAAGGTACTCGTTTACTAATAAATAGACCGGGAAAAGAGTGACCGCGAGCAGCACCGCGCCTATTGTACGCAGCAGCGTGCGCATCACGGTCGGCTTGCGCCGCGGTACTGTCGGGACGATTACCGGTGTCCAAGGCGGATTCGGGGGCGGATTTGCCGATGGATTTGCGGTTCTGCGTGTAGCATCTACTGGCGGAGCAAGCGGGGCAGGCTCTGGTCGAGACGTGCGTTTCGTTGCGTCGTCATTCAGAGCGATGCGGCGTGTGCCCTCCTCATCGGCCGGGGCAGCAACAGCTTGACCATTGCGAAATGCCTGCAGGTCTCCGGCAAACTCTCGAGCATTTTGGTAACGCACCCGCAAATCAGGATGGAGAGCTCGCCGGAGAATGTTGCGCAGGGCAAGCGGCCACGCTTCCGGTAACGGCAGCACGCGGTCATAATTGCGGATCATGTGCTCGAGCTTCGAGCCGTTCTCTGCCTGGAAGTACGGATGCCCCGCAAGCATTTCATAGAGCATCACGCCTGCCGCCCAGAGATCCGCGCCGGCGTCTACTTCTCCAGTGACCAGCCGCTGCGGTGAGGAGTACTGCACACTGCCAAAAATGTTCTGGGTGAAGTTACGCGTCAGGGAAATCGCCTTCGCGATCCCAAAGTCGAGAACCTTCACCTCGCCCGCCGGCGTTAGGCGAATATTGCGTGGCTTCAGGTCGCCATGAACGACACCCCGAATGGAACGGCCATCCAGAACGGTCGAAAAGTTATGGGCGTGATCCAGAACCTCGAGAACATCCTGTGTGATGCGCGCGGCCAGCATCGGTTCGAGACCCGTCCCCGCATATAGCTCCGACAGGTCGCGGCCATCGACGTACTCCATCACGATGTAGAAGTAGCGCGGCATCTCGCCGCACTCATAGATGGCGGTGACGCGCTTGTCGATCGCGCAGAGCCGCGTTTGCAATTCCGCCCCAAGCCGTTCCGCGCTCACGATCTGAAGGCTATCGGGATCGGTTCCGAGATCGATGAGTTTCAACGCGACGCGGCGTGACCCAACCGAATCTTCCGCTTCAAAGACGCGGCCCATACCACCGGCCGGTAACTTCCGGTAAAGAGTGAATCGGCCTGCTGTTTCCCCGGTCACGGCGTCTTGATTCACGGTGTCGTTACCTTCAGCTGATGACTGTTATCGCGCATCTCCGGAGCCACCACATTGTCCGTCAGCAGACCGTCCGCATGAAAGGACGGCGAGACCCATATCTGCTCCGCCCCGCTCTCTTCGATGATGTTCCCGAAGAGAATAGGAGCGGCGGAACCCTCAATAAGGATACCGGGTAGCATCGCTGGGCCGTGTCCATTGTGTCGGATGAGGTTGTGTTCAAGCCGGGGGCGAGCGTTTTCACGAACAGAAACCCCCGCACCGGGATTATCTGCAACCTCAGACGCCTGGATCACCGATTCACCGGTGCCGGTGATCTCAAGACCGGCGTTTTGCATACCGCTCACTCGCACGTCGGTAACGTGGAGATCGGAGTTTGCAATCCGAATGCCCACTCTCCCTGGACCGGCGATGTCAAAACCAGCAAAGCGTGCGTTATGAATGTCCTCAGCCAAAACCGCCACATCAGGCGAAAGGATCCGGGCGCCGTGGAGCTTCGTGCTGACCACAGAAATGCCGCTCCGAAGATGTACACCTTCGTGATATTCGCCAGGACTTACTTCAATGGTATCTCCAGGTCGCGCTCGTGCCAGGGCAGCTGCGATAGTAGGGATCGCATCCGGACCGACCGTCCAGCTTTGTGGCGAACGCACCACCCGAAAGCGAAGCTTTAGTCCGGATGTGGAGTGCGCCCAGTACGGCCGCGCTGCCAGGAACACAGCAAAAGCTGCGAGAAGGCCAAGGAGAAACCAGGTCCAACGCGAAGATCGGCTGGCAAAACCCTGCTCAGGTTTTGCGGCAGTGGGTGCTCCCGCGTATTCCTCTGTCTCGACCAATACCACCGTGACGTTGTCTTTACCTCCCGCCTCATTGGCCACTTCGACCAGT
>CAZSUK010000509.1:0-21267 GCA_964609355.1 uncultured Acidobacteriaceae bacterium
ACCTGAACTGCAAGCGCAGCTGGAAGGCACCGTTGCCCAGGTTTCGCGCAGCAAGGATGAAATTACTCGCGCGCAACACGAGGTGGACGCGGCAGATGCTCGCTACTCCTCGCTGCATGCCGATGATGTCCGCCTGCAGCAGGCCGCCAAGGCGCAGCCGGGGCTGATTGCGCAACAGGAGTTAGATGACGTGCAGTCGAAGGACATCTCTGCAGCGGCGCAGGTAGATGCGGCCAAGGCAGCCTTGTCAGCCGCGCAGGGCGGGGCGGACGTCGCCCGTGCAGACAACCGGCGGGTGGACGCAATGGAGAGTTATACCAACGTGATTGCCCCCATCGACGGGGTGATCACCTGGCGCTATGCCGACACGGGAGCATTGATTCAGTCGGGCACGGACTCGAACAACCAGGCACTGCCGATCGTCAAGCTGGCACAAAGCGGCCTGCTGCGCCTGCGTATGCCGGTGCCCGAAGATGCTGTGCGCTACGTCAAGATCGGTGACCCGATGACGGTAAGAGTGGACGCTCTGGACCGGTCCTTCACCGGTAAAGTGGTTCGCTTTACCCGCAACGTGAACTTCGAAACCAGAACCATGGAGACCGAAGTCGATGTCGAGAACAAGGACCTCTCGATCGATCCCGGGATGTACGCAAACACGCAATTGCAACTGAACCACGCTGACGACGTGCTGACGATTCCGGTAGAAGCCCTGGTGCTGAGGCACAACAAAGAATTTGTCTACGTGCTCGATAGCCAGAACAAGGTCCAGGTGAGGACGGTCGAGATCGGTTTGCGGGGATCGGAGCTGGCCGAAATCAAGGGCGGGCTGGCAGAAGGCGAGCGAGTTATTTTAGGCGGCCAGGAAAAATATCAGGAGGGCGAACGAGTCACCCCCGTGGTTGAACCAAGGCCGGCGAAGGATGTGACCCGCGACGCGGGAAGCACGATTGATCTGCATGACGAAGACGGGGGTGAGCAGTAATGCCAAAGTTTGCCCTCAGATATCCCTTCTTCATCATCATGATGTGTTTGATCGTCATGTTGGTCGGCGTGGTCAACATCGCCAGCATGCCGGTCGACCTTTTCCCCAAGATCGATATGCCAGTGGTGGTGGTGGCCACTTTTTACAATGGCATGCCGCCGCAGCAAATCGAAGCCGACATCACCAACACCTTCGAGCGATTCTTTACCCTGGGCGCGAACATAGACCACTCCGAGTCGCGGTCTCTGACCGGGGTCAGCCTGATCAAGATTTATTTCAAGCCAGGCACGGATCCAAATGCCGCGCTCAGCAATATCGCCAACCTGGCCATGGCGGATCTGCGCCGTTTGCCCCCGGGCACGCTGCCGCCCGTGGTTCTGGGCATGGATGCGTCCAGCCAGCCAGTGTGCCTGGTTACACTCGAGGGCAAGGGGCTCAATGAAACCCAACTGAAGGATTTAGCACAGTTTCAGGTACGTAATCAGATTTCGAATGTGCAGGGGGCTTCTGTCCCGCAGCCGTACGGCGGCACCTATCGGCAAATTCAGGTCTACGTCGATCCCATCAAGCTGGAGGCCCATAACCTCAGCCTGACCGACGTAGTCGATGCCGTCAATAGCTCCAACCTGATTCTTCCCGCGGGCGATGTGCGCATCGGCTCGAAGGATTACAACATCTACGCCAACAGCCAGTTCCCAGATGCAAAAGCCATGAACGCGATGCCTTTGAAGTCGTATGGCAACTCGTCCGTTCTGGTTGCCGACGTGGGCAAGGCGGAGGATTCGGGCGCGCTGCAGTACAACATTGTGCGCATCGACGGGCAACGCTCGGTTTACGTTCCCATCTTCAAGCAGGGAGGCAACAGCAACACCATCACCATCGTGGACGGGATGAAGACCGCGATCAAGAAACTGGTGGACATTCCGGAATCCTTGAGAACTGCGGTGGTGTTCGATCAATCCATCTTCGTCAAGCTGGCGATTAAAAACCTGCTGAAGGAAGCGAGCATCGGGCTGGTGTTGACCGGCCTGATGATTCTGATTTTTTTGGGAAGCCCGCGGGCTACGTTTGCGGTTTTGTTGTCGATTCCCCTCTCTGCCATGGTTTGCCTGCTGATCACCAAGGGGATGGGCGGATCTATCAATACCATGCTGCTGGGCGGCCTGGCGCTGGCCTTCTCGAGATTGATTGATGACTCGGTGGTGGTGCTCGAAAATATCTTTCGCTTTATGGAGATGGGCATGCCGCCGCGCGAGGCCGCAGAAAAAGGCGGGATGGAGGTATCATTGGCAGTTCTTGCCGCCACCTCGACCACGTCGATCGTGTTCTTCCCGGTAACGTTTCTTACCGGTATCAGCAAATACATCTTTACCCCGCTGGCACTGGGGGTGGTGTTATCCATCTTTGCCTCCTACATCTTCGCCATGACGGTAGTGCCGCTATTCTGCGCTACCTTTGTGCGCGTCCATCACGAAGAAGGCGGCGCACACGGGAGGAAGATCTCGCCTTTCGAGCGACTGGTCGCTCAATTCAACGTCCACTTCCAACGCATGCTGGAGCGTTACGAGAGGTTAGCCAAGCGAGTGCTGGTGCGACCCGGGTTTACCGCTGCTGTTATTTTGGGGGCCGTTGCCCTGGTGATCCTGGCTTTGTTTCCATTTCTCGGGCGGTCGTACTTTCCACGCACCGATCCGGGACAGTTTGTCATGAACGTGCGCATGCCGAGCGGCACACGGCTGGAAGACAGCAATCGCTATATCGCCCGAGTGGAGAAGATCATCCGCGATACCGTGCGGCCCGAAGACCTGAGTATGATCGTCTCCAATATCGGGGTATATCCGGATCTCTCCGCAATCTATACCAGCAATGCTTCGATGGACACCGCCTTCGTCCAAACCAGCCTGAAAGAAGACCACAGCCTCGGGAGTTATGAATACATGGCGAGTATACGGGAGAGGATTTCGCGAGAGATGCCCGAACTAACTACTTACTTCCAGGCGGGGGGTCTGGTGGACTCGGTCATCAATCAAGGCCTTCCGGCGCCTATTGATGTTCAAGTGAGTTCGAACGATATGCAGAGTGCATTTGAACTTGCCAGGACACTCGCGGGAAAGATCAAAGCTTCCCCCAACGTGAGTGGGGTGTACATTCCCCAGGACCTGGACTATCCCGGGCTTGCACTCAATATTGACCGCGAGCGCGCCAGTCTTATTGGCCTTTCGGCAAAGGATGTGGTGAACAACGTAATTACCGCTCTCACCTCCGACGGCATGATTGCGCCGACCTACTGGATCGATCCCAAGACTGGGAACAACTACCTGGTGACAGTGCAATACGCCAATCACGTGATCAATCACATGACGATGGAGGGCTTCGAAAACATTCCTCTGCGGGGTGTACGCCCCTCGGGCTACGGCCCGGCCGAGGCAGGCCGGGAAGCAAGCGATGTAACCGGCAACACGGCGGGCTATACTCCGCTGCGGTCGGTGGCCGAGATCAAACAGATCAATACGCCTACCGAAGTCGATCATTACCAGATTCGCCGGGTGATCGACATTTATGTGGGCACCAGGACGGAAGCGCTGAATAAGGTCGGCAAGGACATCAACCAACTCATCGCAAACACCAGGACGGATAAAAATACCCGGCTTACCATGCGGGGCGCGGCGGTGAGCATGAACCAATCCTTCACAGACTTCGGCCTTGGTTTGCTGATTTCGATTGCGCTTGTTTATCTCATCCTGATGGCGCAGTTTGCGTCGTTCATCGATCCCTTCATCATCCTGATGGCCATTCCGCCCGGGCTTGCAGGGGTGGTGATGATCCTGCTGTTCACCGGCAGCACGCTCAACATCATGTCCCTGATGGGCGTGATCATGATGACGGGGATCGTCGTTTCGAACAGCATCCTGATTGTTGAGTTCTCCGGAATACTGCACGATCAGGGGCTGCCCTTGCTAGAGGCTACAGTGCAAGCGTGCAAGGTCCGCCTGCGGCCTATCCTAATGACCTCACTGGCCACACTACTGGGAATGATCCCGATGGCTTTGGGATTGGAGGCGGGAAGCGAGCAGTACGCTCCGCTGGCGCGGGCCATTATCGGTGGACTTGCTGTATCCGTGGTGGTGACCGTGTTTCTGGTTCCCGCGGTCTATCTGGTCATCCATACTCGCCGCGAACGCAAACAGGGAACACATCAGGAGGCGCAAGCATGAGAATCGTCAGCCTGGCGTTTTTTCTCTCTGTGTTGGCAGCTCATGCGCAGTCCACAACCGTGGTGGCTGCGCTGCCCAGTGCGCCCGCACCCAGCGTGAACTTTTCGCCGCAGGCAACGGCGACTGCACCTGCCAATTCCGGATCGCAGATGACGCTCACCCGGATGCAGGCGGAACAAGCGGCGCTCAAGAATAATCCGCGGGTCAGTGTCAGCCAGTTGCTTGCACTGGCGCAACACCAGGTGGTTCGTGAGGCGCGAGCCGCAGATCTTCCCACAGCCAATGGCGCCATTACGGCTGAGAAGGCTCTGGACGCGAGCCGCATTTCTGCCGGATCCCTTACCGCTTCACGGGTCCTTACCCATGCCGGAGCAGGAAGTAATTTCACCCAGCTCATTACAGACTTTGGCAGGACTCACAATTTAGTGCTCACGCAAAAGCTCCAGGAACAGGCAGCGAAGGCCAATTCCCTGGCGACCAGCGAGGAAATCGTTCTGGCGGCGGATCAGGCCTTTTACGATGCTTTAACCGCTCAGGCTGTGCTCCAGGTAGCCAAACAGACGGTCAATGCCCGCCAGGCGACGCAAACCCAGGTCAACCAGATGACACAGAATAATCTGAAGTCAACCCTTGACCTGTCTTTTGCCAATGTCAACTTATCGCAATCGAAATTGCTTCAGTTGGACGCACAAAATAACGCCGATGCGACCATGGCAACGCTCGATACGGTTCTGGGTCTCGATCACGAAGTGGCGTACCAGCTTATCGACGATGCAGGCCCAAATCCGGATCCGCCACCAGACTTCCATCCGCTCATTCAGACTGCCCTCACGCAACGCCCTGACCTGCAGTCACTGACGTTTGGGCAGCAGTCCGCACAGAAGTTTGCTCGTGCGCAATGGGACCAGCATTTGCCCTCGATCACCGCTGCCGGGACGGTGGGCACCATTCCGATCCGTGTCGATCAGTACTACACCAATAACTGGTGGGGCGGAATTGGGGTGAACATGAATATCCCGATTTTCAACGGCTTTCTCTATGGGGCAGAAGCAAGAGAAGCGAGGTATCGCGCCCAGGCTTATGCCGAACGTACACGCGATTTGCGCGATCGGATTGTGCGCGATGTACGCACTGCGTGGCTGCAGGCGAACACCGCCTACCAGAGAATCGGGGTAACGGGCGAACTACTCAAGCAAGCCAACATGGCGCTGCAATTGGCACAGACGCGGTATCAGTTAGGGCTTAGCTCCATCGTCGAGCTCAGCCAGGCGCAACTCCAACAGACCAGCGCGGCCATTGACAACACCAACGCTCAATATGAGTATCGCCTGTCGTTGGCGACGCTGAATTATCAGATTGGGACAACGCCATGATCGCTGATGAGCCTTTTCACTGGAAATAGGGTGCCGGAGCGTAAGTCAGGGAACCGTCGAAAACATTTCCACGAAGGAGCATCCACACAGAGATCTCTCCACTTCGCTACGCTTCGGTCGAGATGACAAAGGGGAGGGCGGTGCTTCCATCAAGAGTAGTTGCCAAATGGAAGCCGCACGCGAAAAGCACCCGTCAGGGGTTAAACCCCGGGAGGTGGAGGCGTGAGATTTGACTATCCCATCCTTCGATGGGTTTCGAGGACAGAACCGAAAGCGCGGCCACTTGGACGATAGGTTGAGATTCTAAAGCGGAGTTTAGGTCCACCACCAACTTGCCTCCGGAAAACTTCCGGTCCGTGAGATAACGGAGGTGCGGCTGGCGAGGTGCTTGTGGGTGAATCGGCACGTACGAAGGGCCGCGGCCTGCTCAGGGATACTACACATCTCTCCATCGGACAGGGTTTCAGACTGGTCATTCAGGCTGCTTACTTTGTGCTCATCGCGCGATCGCTGGGGCCGGATGCGTATGGGGCGTTCGTGACGGTAGTGGCCATGGCCGCTCTTCTCGGGCCCTTCTCCGGACTGGGCTCACCTAATCTTTTCATTAAGAATGTCCGTTCAGGCAAGCGGGAAGCCGCGACCTGCTGGGGCAACGGCATCCTGATCACCGTGTGTTCCGGAACCCTGCTGTCCGCTCTCGGGGCCGGGTTGAGCTGGACCCTGGGCCTGAAGACTCCTCCCTTTGTAATCGTGATTGTTTGCATTTCAGATCTGATCCTGGTCAAAGTGATTGACCTCGCGGCATCCGGCTTTACAGCCCTGGACCGGATGACGCAAACCTCGATCCAAAGCGTAGTTGTTAGCCTGTTGCGGTTGGGCGGCATCGCAACCCTCATCGCAGTAGCACATCCAGTGACTCTCGACCGGTGGGTTGTGGTTTATCTGCTCACCAGCGTGGTGGGCGCTGCTTACGCGGTGGCTAAGGGTTGGCAGCTTTGGGGACGCCCGGCCACGGATCTGCGGGCGCTGCGGGAAGATGTCACAGAGGGTGTATTCTTCAGCATCGCCGGCTCGGCGGCGACGATCTACAACGATATCGACAAGATTATGCTGAGCAGGCTGGCGGACCTGGCAGCAACCGGGGTGTATGGAGCAGCGTATCGCGTCATCGACGTGACGATGACCCCCGTCCGCTCGCTGGCTGCAGCCGCCTACCCCCAGTTTTTCCATAAGGGCGCAGGTGGAATGGCTGCAACCTACCGCTACGCACTGTCACTGATCGCAAAGACCGCCCTGTATGGTTTATTGGCCTTTGCCGGGCTGTGGCTGTTGGCACCGGCCTTACCGCACGTGCTGGGTTCCAGGTATGAGGCTGTCGTTCCGGCAGTTCGCTGGCTGGCGCTGATTCCCCTGCTGCGCTGCGTTCATTCCTTTCTGGCAGACGCGCTCTCGGGTGCGGGACTGCAACGCGCCCGCACCGCCATTCAGGCATCGGTGGCCGTCGTCAACGTGGTGGCCAACTTGATCATCTTGCCGCGCTACTCCTGGCGTGGCGCCGCGTGGACGAGTCTAGGCTGCGATGGATTGCTGGTCGTTGTCTTCTGGTCCACGGCACGCTAGTATCGCCACGCTTTGCCTCCAGTCCTGGTGGATTAAGCGAGTTCCTGCGGGCAGCGGTTGAGTCATCCTGTTCTTCCTGGCGTTTGACGTTGGTGACGCTGCCAACTGTCTTTATTTGGAACACAGAGAGTCACAGTTTGTCTTGTAAACGTACACAAAGCGAGCAGCCGCCTAAGCGGATAGAGAATTATCGGAAATCTTCCCAAAAAGTGCTAAGGAATTTTCTGCGTTGCTGGAATTTGGAGTGCTATACTCTGTTTCACATTAAGGCCTAAACGATATTAAAGGCACCACGCACGAAGTGCGAAGTGAGCCCCTTGCCAGGAAATTGAAGTACTGTCACTGTCTGCTGCCGCCACACATCCGATATAGAAAATAAAGTCACGCCATGGCGCTACGTGCTCTGAGGTCCGGGAAGAACAAAGTAGGCTCTCGCGGGTTGATTGATCATGATCAACAGTTGGCTGCCGTCACAGTAGTTGACGACGTCAGAGCTGCGTCCACCTTTATTGACGGTCCGAGAGAGACGGAACTGCTCATCGGTCATGGCGCATTACGCAGTCATTTGGCTGAGGTTCTAGAGCTTCGCCGGCGCTGCGGCCAGGAGGATGATCTCACCACGGAACCGGAATACTTTATGGCGGCGAATACGCTGGCCAATCGAAGATGTTCTGCGGTGCTGATTCGCCGGGATCGGGAACTCGAAGCCTGCGTGCTGTTCTATGAACATACCCGGCTGGGCATCGGGATCGGTCTGTTCCGAGGCGGAGATTACATCGGGGAGAGCCTGGTGGTGGGGCGGGAGACGTTGCGGGCTACCTACGTGCATTTAGCGACTCAGGCGCTGCTGAAGAAGTGGCGTATCCACGGCGTCAGCCTCACCATAAAAGCCCCAACAGACCGCTGTATCGAGATCATGGGCCCGGCTAGTGATTTCAGAAGATTTCGCTCCAGTGAGGTGCAGCACAAGCTGCCGCTGGAAAGCACGTACGAGGGGATGCTGGCCCGCCTGGGACCCCGCACCCGGCGCAGCCTGGCAGGAAAACGCCAACAGCTGGAAAAAAGCGCGAACATGACGTTCGTTCCTGTGCTCGAGCCGGATCAGGCCCTGGAAGTGATGCTGGAACTGGAACCCAAATCGATGCCGCAGCGCATCACCGCTTTCTTCCACGCCCGGCATCACCTGCTGCGCGGCAAGACAGATTTTTTTTCTATGGGACTGCGGCTCCCGGATGGGCCCTGGTTGAGTTTGCTCAGTGGCTGGCGGCGCCATGGAGTGACTTACGTCGACCTGCAGATGAATGACATGCACTACAAGAAGGAATCGATTTCCGCAGTAATGCGGGCCTTCATGTTGGAAAACGAAATTGCACGCAAGCAGCAGATCATCAACTTTGTTGGTGGCTCTTCGTTATTGCTGAGAAGATACTGCGAACCCCTCGAACCGTGTACCGACTTTTTTGTTGCTAAGCAGGGCTTGCGGTCTGATTTCTTCGAGATGCTGGCCAAACACGTGAGATCGGGAAGCGTTTATGAGCGTTTAAAGTGCGAGACCGGTTCCCAGCTTCCCGTTGAGACGGTCGACTGAAGCGAAATCAGGGTCAATGCTTGGGCGGAATCAACAGCTCCGTTCCCGACGAAAACTTGTAGGTCTCAGAAAAATTCCGCTGATTGATACCGAGGCTCAGCCGTCCGCGCGAATCGATATAGAACAAAGATGCGCCAACCGGCACATCACTGAACGTCTTCACAAAGGGAAAGTGGTAATCCTTGCCGCCCAGCGTAACCGGTACGGAGTCACCCAGCGTATAGCCCAGTTGGGCAAACGTTTCGGCGGGTACGTTCAGCACCAGGTTTCCGAACGGCCCGTCCACACCCAGCACCTTGCCATGCAAGCCGGCGGCGTCGATAGTGGCCGAGTGAATCTGCAAGCGCACCAGCTTGGCTACATCGACCGGCGGACCCGCCGTGGTCCAATCGTCGCCCCGCGCCAGGTGCGCCCCGGCCGGAGAGAAAATATCCCTGCCGTGGAAGGTTGAGGAGAGTGCAGCGCCAATCATCCATGCAGGGTTGGTAATCTCCCGCGCGGCTACGATGCCATCGCGGTCCGCCACCAGGGTGAGCAACCCATTGTCCGGAAGGACGAAAAACTGGCCCACCTTAGACTCGGCGATGATCGCTTTGCGGGTGCTGCCCACGCCAGGATCTACCACCACCACGAAGACAGCATTCCTGGCAAAGTAGGGTGCCGAACCGGCAAGAAAGCGCGCGCCCTCCACAATATCGAACGGCGTCACCTGATGGGTGATATCGATAATGTTGACCCCGGGAGCGACACCCTCCATGACTGCCTTGCAGATGCCCACGGCGTCATCTTTGACGTCGAAGTCAGTCATGAAACCGATGGTGCGCAAGGGAGGCTGAGCGGTCGCGGACTGTAGAGCCGCGACCACCAGCAACACGAAGGGAAGGGCAAAGCGAAAGAGCGCAGACTTTCGTGACAAACTCGAGCGGCCCCCACGAGACAATGAACAGCAGCCACCAGTGTAAAACGCTTCTACTTGGCTACCTTCTCCATGTGCCCACCAAACTCAAAGCGCATCGCGGAGAGCAGCTTATCAGCAAAATCGGCCGCACCACGCGAACTGAAGCGTTCATAGAGGGATGCCGTGAGCACCGGGGCGGGGACGCCTTCGTCAATGGCTGCCTTGATGGTCCAACGGCCTTCGCCCGAGTCAGATACGTGGCCGGCGAACTCCGCTAAGGCGGGACTCTTGGTCAAAGCGGCCGCGGTGAGATCAAGTAGCCAGGAGGAGATGACGCTGCCGCGCCGCCACACTTCGGCCACGTCGGAGAGGTTGAAGTCAAATTGATAGTGCTCAGGATCGCGCAGCGGCGTGGTTTCGGCGTCGATTTCGCCGGCTTTGTGGCCGACATTGGCATGGTTCAGGATGTTCAGCCCCTCGGCGTAGGCGGCCATGATGCCGTACTCCATGCCGTTGTGCACCATCTTCACAAAGTGCCCCGCACCGCTGGGCCCGCAACGGAGATATCCCTCTTCCGCAGTGCCACCTATCTTGTCTCGCCCCGGGGTACGAGGAATATCGCCGACACCGGGAGCGATGGTTTTGAAGATCGGGTCCAGGTGCTCGACAGCATCGGTGGGCCCTCCGATCATGAGACAGTAGCCCCGCTCCAGTCCCCAGACACCGCCACTGGTTCCGACGTCCACATACTTGATCCCCTTGGGCGCGAGTTCAGTGCTGCGGCGAATGTCATCGATGTAATACGAATTGCCGCCATCGATCAGAATGTCGCCGGACTCCAGGTGTGGGGCAAGCTCGGCAATCGTATCGTCCACAAACCCAGCCGGTATCATCAGCCAAATTGCCCGTGGTTTGGAAAGCTTGCTGACCATGTCGGCGAGTGAGGAAGCTCCCACGGCCTTTTGCTTCACCAGATCCTGAACAACCTGCGCAGACCTGTCGAACACCACGCTGGTGTGGCCGTTGTTCAGCAAACGCTTGACCATGTTGGAGCCCATTCTTCCCAGACCTACCATTCCTAATTGCATCGAAATGCTCCTCTTTATGTTTTTGTCTTCGTCCCTTATGCCGGTTTACTTGAGCTTGCGGTAGCGGCTAATGAGGTTGTTGGTGGAAGGGTCGTGCTTCAGGCCCGGATCCCCTGGGGCTTCGATTTCGGCAATGATGTGCTGTGCCAGCACTTTGCCCAGTTCCACACCCCACTGATCGAAGGAGTCGATATGCCAGATTGCTCCCTGGGTAAATACCGAGTGCTCATAGAGGGCTACGAGTTTACCCAGCGTTTCTGGAGTAAGTTCTTGCGCCAGCAGGACGTTGGACGGACGATTGCCCTCGAATACGCGATGCGGTACCAGCCAATCGGGGGTTCCCTCGGCCTTTACCTGTTCGGGTGTCTTGCCGAAGGCCAAGGCCTCGGCCTGCGCAAAAACGTTGGCCAGCAGCATGTCGTGGTGGCGCCCAAGCGGATTGAGGGTCTTGATAAAGCCGATGAAGTCACACGGGATGAGCCGTGTGCCCTGGTGAATCAACTGATAGAACGAGTGCTGGCCGTTGGTTCCGGGTTCGCCCCAGTAGATGGGGCCAGTCTCGTAGTTAACCCTGTCGCCTTCCAGCGTCACGTGTTTCCCGTTGCTTTCCATGGTCAGCTGCTGCAGGTAGGCCGGAAAACGTTTCAGATATTGCTCATAGGGCAGGACCGCCACGGTTTGGGCACCGAAAAAGTCGTTGTACCAGACGGCTAACAGCCCAAGGATGACGGGGAGATTGCTTTCCAGCGGAGCGGTGCGGAAATGCTCGTCCATCTGGTGGAAGCCGTCGAGCATGGCGCGGAAATTGTCCGGCCCAATGGCAATCATGGTGGAAAGCCCGATGGCGGAATCCATGGAGTAGCGGCCGCCGACCCAGTCCCAGAATCCAAACATGTTGGCAGTGTCGATGCCGAATTTTTTGACTTCCGCGGCATTGGTCGACACAGCGACAAAATGTTTGGCAACTGCAGCCTCGTCTTTCAGGCCAGCCAGGGCCCAGTCGCGCGCCGTGTGAGCGTTGGTCATGGTCTCGAGCGTGGTGAAGGTCTTGGAGGAGATGATGAAGAGTGTTTCGTCGGGGTTTAGATCAACGACTGCCTCGGCGAAGTCAGTGCCGTCGACGTTGGAGACAAAGCGGAAGACCATGGAACGGTCGCTGTAATATTTGAGGGCCTCATAGGCCATAACCGGTCCCAGATCGGAGCCTCCAATGCCGATGTTGATGACATTGCGAATGCGCTTGCCGGTGTGGCCCTTCCATTCTCCGCTGCGGACACGATTGGAAAAGGCCGCCATCTTGTCGAGCACCGCGTGGACAGCCGGGACGACATCCTCGCCATCGACAACGATCTTTTCCCCTTTGGGGGCTCGCAAGGCTACGTGCAGGACGGCGCGGTTTTCGGTGACGTTGATTTTTTCTCCGCGAAACATTGCGTCCCTGCGCTCACGCAGGCCGGACTCCTCGGCAAGCTGGAGCAGGAGTTTGCGGGTTTCTTCGGTGATGCGGTTTTTGGAGTAGTCGAGAAAGAGGCCGGCCGCCTCGATGGTAAAGCGGGAAGCCCGTTGCGGGTCGTCGGAAAATAGGGAACGCAGAGGGGTGTTCTGAATCTTGTCGTGATGCGCGACGAGCGCCTTCCAGGCTGCTCGCTGAGTGAGAGGTTGCACCTTCAGTGCTGTTGCCATTGCTTTGCTCCGTTCCCTGATGGGCTCAGCGGGTTAGATGCCCCACCAGCAATTTGGATCTGTCCTGGGAAAGTTTTGCCAATGCAAGGATTCTCTCAGAAGTAGAGAGAGGGCGGAGGCGGGGCTGGGTTTGGGGGTTAAAATCGAGAGAATTTCGTCGGGTTTTGGGACTGCGGAAAGTTAGCTGCTCCATTTACCGTGCTGTTCACGAATGAAGTTTCGGGGTAGCCCTGTGGTATCCCACCCTTCCCAAAGAGCGCGAAGGATGGAGCGGATACCGCGGGAAGAACAGCTGTTTTTACCCGCGGTAGCCGCAATGGGGGACCCGAACTTTGGTGGTTGGGTAATAGGAAGCGCTACAGGGCCAGGGCGGCGAGCGAGTCCTTGATCGTGGGGGTGCCGCCAGCGGCTATGTCGTGTTTTCGGAGTTCATGGAACTTCGATAGTATTCCGTTCGCTTTGGCCAGGGCTTCGATCCTGCGCGCATAGGCCTCGAGCTTGAGTCCGGGAATCGCGAAAACAGCCACATCGTCGGTGAGTACGTCGAGATAAGCCCGCGCCCCGCAACAGCCGAGACTTAACGCCGCCCGGCCAGAGTTCATGACCTGGGGAACGATCGCGCACGCCGGCGTGCCCATGGCTGGGGGATTTTGATTTTCTACCTGCTGCGTGGCCTCGGACAGGACGAGGGTCTGATTGGCATTCACGAACAGAAGTACGACGGCCGGCGGCAATGGAGAATCGGCCAAAGGCGCATACACGACATAGGCAGGCTGCGACTCCAGAACCGGGATCAAGGGCAGGTCTTCAGACCTTACATAGTCAAGTTCGCCGAACACCTTGAGAGCATCCATGAGGTCTGTCTGTTGCGCCGGAGAGGACTGAAGATTGTGGGTATAAACGCCTATGGCACAGAGGCTGTGATCGGCTGCGGTGGTGGCAAATGCGGCGTGCGCACCGTCTTGCCAGAAGCTGCAGCCCGCGGGAGCACGGCCGGTGTGCATTTTCACGCCGCCTGGAACTGTATCCGCAAAGGAAAGCGCCACTGGGGGCTGCTTGAGATCTAATGATGCGGTCAGGATGGCGGCCAACTCTCTTTTGCTGGTCATTTCAGCCTTCCACCTTAAAGCCCAGCGAGGCAATGAAAGCAACGATCGCCTGCTCGTTTGTCCGCTTGGGATCGAAGCCGACGGTCACCTTTCCTTCCGGATAGGTCGATTTGCTGGACGTGATGCCTCTCTGCTGGCTCAGCATAGTGTCGAGACCGGTGGCGCAGGTGATGCAGCTGAATCCCTTGACCATATAAGTCACGGTTTTACTGGTCCCCGCAGCCATACCCTCGAGCGGGGCCAAGCCACCGACGCTGGCCATGGTTGCCAATTGGAGAAATCGTCTGCGAAACATTTTGTTGCTCCTTACCTCGCGGTTGCTGTGCCGGGTTCATATTTCCAGGGTGTCTGGATACTGGCTTGGTCAGAGAAGCGCGTATCGGTGTAGTCGCTGAATTCGATCTTCTTGTTCAACACTCCGGTTTCGATCATCAGATCGCGCACCATGTCGAAGTCCGCTTTACGTGGTGCAAGAGGGCTGTACGTGACCCGGTCCATCGGTTTGGTCAGTGCCCATCGAAGCAGAGCGGGTTTCTGGTTGTAGTAGAAACGGCCGACGAAATCGGAGGCGTCCTCACGGTGGGGCTTGCTGGTATCGAGCCAGAGGCCCGAACGGGCGATACCATCCACCAGAGTCTGGACCACCTCGGGACGCTTATCGATAAGATCCTGACGCACCACCAGAATGCACGACATGTAGTCCGGCCAATATTGGCGGGCCTGAAACAGGACGCGCCCAAAGCCTCCGATTTCCGCCTGCGACGGAAAGGGCTCCCCCATCACAAATGCATCGATGGCACGGGCCGCAAGCGCGCTCGATACATCGGGCGGCGCCATCTCTACCATCTTGATTTCTGCCGGATTGATGTTGTACACCTTCATGGCCCGAAATAAGAGCAGACGCTCGTCGGAAAAGCGGCTGGGAATGGCGATGGTGCGGCCGCGCATATCGGCAAAGGTCTTGATAGGGCCGTCCTTGCGGACCACAACCGCGCTGCCGTAACGGTGACCCAGGTAAACAATCTTGATCGGAACCCCTTGCGAAACGAGAGCAATGGCCAAAGGCGCAACGACAAAGGCGGCTTGCACCCGGTTGGAGATCAGCGCTTCCTTAATCTCTGGAAAGCCCTGAAACATCTTGGGCAGAAACATTTCACCCGATAAGGAGTACTTCGAAATATAGTCGGTCACCGGGCAGGTGAGCTGACAGGTAACAGGGAGATAAGCAACCGTGATTTTTCGTTTCTCGAGCGGCCGATAGTCATTCAGAACCGCCGCCCAATTCACGTTCAACCAGGCATGCAGTCCCGTAATCAGGAACAGCCACGCGAAAACACCCAACGCGATTTTGCCCTTAAGACTCATGACGGAACCCCCATCGCACGGACTTTATCTTTTCCAGCCAGCGGAAGCCCAAGTCCAGCGCCAAGCCGATGAGGCCGATCATCAGCATGGCTGCAACCACGAGGTCATAGCGTTTGCCCGAATTACGTGAATCGATGACCAGAAACCCGAGTCCGGAATCGACAGCAATCATTTCCGCGGCGACAACAACCAGCCAGGCAACGCCCAGAGCGATCCGCAGGCCGATCAGAATCTGCGGAAGAGCCGCGGGAAAGACCACCCTAGTGAGGATTTGCGCAGAGGAGAGACCAAAGTTACGGCCTGCACGCCGGAATATGGCCGGCACATTGGAAACGCCGCTGACACACGCAACCAATATTGGGAAGAAGGCGCTGAGAAAGATCAAAAAGACGGCTGGGCGATCGCCAACTCCAAAAAAGACGATGGCCACCGGAATCCAGGCGAGCGGGCTGATGGGGCGAAGGATCTGCAGCGCTGGATTGACCACCTGGTTCAGCGCCGGATACCAGCCCAGGGTCAAGCCCAGCGGAATTCCTACGATTGCCGCGGCGCCAAAGCCAAGGGCAACGCGGCGCAGAGAATCACCGATGTCAGCCCACAGCACATGCTTGTGCATTAGCCCGGCCAAACCTTTTTCCACGCTCAGGGGCGAGGGAAAAACCTTGGTCGCGGTCCAAACGACAGAGTAATACCACACCGCCAGGAGCAGCCCGGCCGCGAGCAGCGGCCAGAAGTACTTTTCCCATGCAGCTGGTTTGGCAAGCGAATTCATACGGTGTATGCCAAGCCGATCTTACTTAGGAGCTCGTCCCGTAATTCCAGGTAGCGGGGTGAACTGATATTCCGTGGATGCGCGATGTCGATGGTCAAAATGTTTTCAATTTTGGCCGGTCGCGAACTCAACACTACGACACGGTCCGCAAGCTGCACTGCTTCGTCGACATCGTGGGTCACAAAAATAATCGTTCGCCGCTCGGTCTGCCAGATGCGAAGCAACTCGCCGCGCATAATGAGGCGGGTGACGGAATCCAACGCACCGAACGGTTCATCGAGATAAAGGATGTCAGGATTGACCGCTAACGCGCGGGCTACCTGCAGCCGCTGCTTCATGCCCCCCGATAGATCGGAAGGATAGGTGTTCTCGAAGCCCTGCAGTCGCACCAACTGAACATAGTGGGCGATGCGCTGCTCGCGTTCCGCACGCGATAGCCTCGATAGTCCGAAGCCAATATTTCCTTCGACTGTAAGCCAGGGAAAAACGCCCCGTTCCTGGAAAACGAGGATGCGGCGAGGATCTGGTCCGCTGACGGCCTGGCCGTCGATGGAGATCGATCCACCGGTCGGAGAAAGAAAGCCTCCCATCAGATTCAGCAATGTCGACTTGCCGCATCCTG
The DNA here is from genome assembly GCA_964609355.1 of uncultured Acidobacteriaceae bacterium. GTDB lineage: Bacteria > Acidobacteriota > Terriglobia > Terriglobales > Acidobacteriaceae > PALSA-350. Next base: position 16,316 of record CAZSUK010000509.1, read on the forward strand.
AAGGCCCGACGACCGCGATGAATTCTCCATCGGAAACATTCAGGTTGATGTCGTCGAGAACAGGCGTAACCTTGCCATCGCGGTCGAACACCATGCTGACGTGTTCCATGCGTAGCTTGCCAGGCGTGCCGGGTGGCGTCTTGAGAGTTTCTGTAGCCAAACCTATTCCTCCGAATAACTCCACTGGAGCGATTCAAATCGTTCCAGGGAGCGCATTCCCAGATCCAGGAGCAGGCCGATGGCGCCGATAACGACCATGCCGGCAACTACCAGGTCATAGCGGTTACCAGCGTTGCGCGCGTCGACAATCAGGAAACCCAATCCCGAGTTCACCGCGATCATCTCGGCCGCCACCACTACCAGCCAGGCGATGCCCATGGTGATGCGTGAGGCGACGATCAGTTGCGGCATCACCGCCGGGTACAAGACACGGTAAATGAATTCAGCCGTGCTCATTCCGAAATTGCGGCCCACGTTGATGTAAACCGCAGGAATATTTCGCACCGCGCTCATCGCTGTCAGCAGCAAGGGAAAGAAACAACCCACAAAGATAAGAAAAATAGCGGCAAGATCGCCTACGCCGAACCAGAGAATGGCGAGCGGGATCCAGGCCAGCGGGGAGATTGGACGAAATATCTGAACCAGTGGATAAACGGCCATTTCGCTCCGCCGGTACCAGCCAATCGTGAGCCCAAGGGGAATGGCAAGAACTGCGGCCAGGGCAAAGCCCCAGGTGACACGGAAGAGCGACGCAACGACGTACTTGAGCAACAACCCGTGCTGAAGAAGCTCGCCTATGGCCTTGACCACCGCCCAGGGTCCGGGCAGAAGTTGATCTGGATGGCGGCTGACGGCGATTTGCCAGAGAGCCAGAAGCCCCACGATGAACAGGACGGGGCGGAGCCGAGTTAGTAGGCTCGACGACCTCGATTTATCTTCTCGTTCAATCGCGGTCATTCTGAAAGGTTCTCTTTTTCGGCTTACTCTTTGTCAACGGCAGAGGACGTCTTGCACTGTAAATAACTACTGAACGGAAGTCTTCCACCTTAGGGTGGACAACGCACTCCACCTTGCGATGGAAAATGCTCGTCAAGACGACCATGCAGGACCCGAAGGTCCTGCATGGATAACTTCGAGTGGAGAAAACTACCGGTGCACAACCGAAGAGACTTCTTTCTGGTTGGCAAGAATGGTTTTCTGATTCGCCAGGATGGTTTTCTGGTTGGCGAGAATTTCATCCAAAACGGCCTGGTTCTTCAAGATTGCTGCCTGATTGTGGAGCAGTGTTTTCTGATTTTCCAGAATCGTCGCCTGGTGGCCGAGGATGGTTTTCTGATTGGCTACAACTTCGTGATCTGACATGTTTTGCCTCAATCTTTTCGGTACGCTTGCGGTTTACGGGGGATAGATCTTCCGCCTTTCTGGCGAAGGATCTCGTTACTTCTAAAGGACACTTCTACAGGACTTCAGGGATTCTAACCTCGGGCGGTCATTATGCGCATTCGAGCGCGCGCCCGGAAGTTGACTACGATGACTATACGCCGAATTAGTAGATGAGCCGCTGCAGGCTGGCGAACAGCCGCGTTCACAAGTATGCTGGTCATGCGAAGGGCGCGGTCGCAACCGTTTGAAAGTATGCCAGCCATTCCGTACGAAGCCACTCACAATGAGCCCCAGCCGCCCGCGAAGACTTTTGCAGACGGGTTCGACGTGACTGTGATTGGCGGCGGCCTGGCAGGCACGGCTGCATGCATTCATCTCTCGAAGGCCGGACTGCGGGTCTTGTGCGTCGAGCCGGACGTGGACGATCTAAGCTCGGTTGGGGAGTCGCTGGACTGGTCTGCACCCGCCTTGTTGAACGCTTTAGGTCTTGGCATGGAAGAGCTCATCGCCAGGAAGATAGCGACTTACAAACGACATGTCACGCTGAAGCTTGGCGACGGGTGCGACCGCAGCTACGAGCCCGGTGCATGGTTAGCGGAGCCTCCCTACAATGTCGAACTGCGCACCCTGCATGTGGACCGAAGCGAATTGAATCGGCTTCTGAGAGAAATCGTTGTGAACCAGGGAGTTACTTTTCTACCCGATCGTGTGGTGACGGTCGAAACCGACGGCAGACGAGTAGTAGCCGTGAGCACACAGAATGGCCATAGAATTTCCTCGCCATGGTTTATCGACGCTTCGGGCTCGGCGGCGAGCCTGTTTGCCCGAGCATTTCATCTGCCGGCCTATGAGGCCGGGCCGCGCAAAGTTGCTATCTGGGGCTATTTCCCGGTTACCACGCCAAGCGAAGGGACGACGCTGTACTCCGACGGCGTGAAGCCGCCCTACATGGAATGGGTGTGGGAAATACCGATCAACCCCACAACCATCAGCGTGGGATATGTCGCTACCGGTGAAACGATCAAGGCCCAGCGCCAAGAGGGGCAAACGGTGGAAGCAATTCTGCGCGAGAAGCTAAGCCGCTTTCCCCGCTTCGCGAGTCTTCTGGAATCTGTTCCGGCCATCACTCCGTCTACCACCTCTTTCGTTTGTCGCATGCACGGAGCGGTCGCGGGACCAAACTGGCTGATCGCCGGCGAAGCTGCGGCTATGGTGGATCCAATGACCTCGAACGGGGTGACCGCTGCGCTGAGGCATGCATCGGAGGCGTCTCGCCTGATTATCGAGTCTCGCCACCGGCGCAGGATCCCCTCCCTGGCAGCGGCCATGTATAGCCGGCGAATCCTGAGCCTGGCGAAGTTCTTCAATCTTGGAATCGAACGGGTGATTTACGAGTCGCCCATCAGGAACCGGATCGGCGTTTTGCTAGCGGGCGAAGTGTACACAGTGCCGGCGTGGAGCCTCAATGCAATCTATACGCGTTTCCAGCCGCACGGAGCCTTCAAGACACTCCTGTTTGGCGGCGTGCTGTATGTATTGCGAATGGGGGAATACCTGCTTTACCAATTTTGCAAATGGCCGTGGCCCTCTTCGCAAGCACAGCCTAGAAAATCAATCGCGTGGTGAAAGCAAGCTCATGGTTATAGGTGTGGAACTGTGAGGTGGCAATCTGCATGCCTGCGCCGAACGCGACGCCGGTGCGACTTTTGTCATCGTCTGGATGAAACTTGAATCTACTAAAGACAATCCCCGGAGTTATAAAGTTTTGCTTCTTCCCATCGTTCTTTCCGGCAAAAAACCAAGTGGCGTTTGATTCCAGTTCAGGCCACACATATTTGGAGAGGTGATATTGCGCGGTGGTATTCCACGCGATGGAACGGCCTACCTTGTTGGTTTCTTCCGTGGGCAGGGTTCCTCCCAGGCACGAAATAACATCGAACTTGCCATACCCCTTACCCCCGAGAAGCGTCGGCGAAACCGAGGCATCGGGGCTGCCATTACTGTGGCTGCCGGTGGGGATGGTCGCGGTGAGCTGTGCACTCAACAAATAGTCGCCCTCCTTTTCATTGCGGGAGAGAAAACGGTACTTGTAGAGAAAACCCACATCGCCGAAGCCGTCTTTGACTTTGGGCGTGTTGTGCTGCATGTAGGGCGGGTAGTAAAAATCGAATTCGCTATTGAAGCCAGGAATCAGGTTCAGACCCCGGCTTGCGCCGTAATTCCATGTCGACGTGAGCGTGGGCGTAATTTGGCGCAGAAAGTCCGCGCGAAAAACCTGGATCAGCATGGGATAGGGCGAGATGAGCGGCGGCGGCCATGACGGCTGCTTGGCTTGGATCGCGCTGGTTCGCGCCTCCCATTTGGCAAAGAAGTTGTCCTGAGAAAGCAACGAGTTGGTTGTGGCCACCAGAAGGAAAAGCAGGGTGAAAACGTTTCTTTTCATGTTGTGTTGTCTGGGTAAGGTTGCTTGATCGAGGCCTATAGGTCAACCACCCAAGGGATGAGACCCACGTCGAACTTTTGGCGGAGGGCTGGCCTGGACGCCGCTGAGAATGCGCTATTCTGAGAACGATGCACGATCAATACATTGAGCGCGTGGTTGATCTCACAGAGCCGGAAGCGAACCAGATCTATGGCCTCCCGCTCGAGGAAGCCATAGAGATCGTATTGCATGGATCTGCGGAAGCAGTAGGCCGCATAGCCGGTTCGTTTGCTCTGGTTGCCCGAGAAGGTAAGACGGTCAAGATGGTCCGCTCGCTGGACCGCCCGTTGCGCTACTTTCTGGCCAAACGTCAGGAAGGCCCCGTACTGATTGTGGCTGCGCGCATCGACACCATTTATCAATGGTTGAAGATGGAGGGACTGGAAGGCCAGTTCCACCCCGGCTATACGCGGATGGTTCCCGCTCACCACGTGGTTGCCCTGCAACTGATCGGTTGCCCGGATCCGGACCCCGTCTATACGCGTTTCTTCACCCCTCCTCAGGGCGGGATGAGCACCGACCTGGATCAGATCGGCGCAGCGTATATTGGCGCACTCGCCGACGAGCTGGCGCAGTGGCTGCCCAGCGTGCCTGCACGGGAGCCCATCGGTGTGTGTTTTTCTGGCGGCATTGACAGCGGCAGCGTCTTCCTGACCACCTACCACGTGATGCTCAAGTTGGGGATGAATCCAGCGCGACTGAAGGCCTTTGTGCTCGACGTGGGGGATGGCCCGGATGTTGGCCAGGCTCGCGTCTTCCTGGATTCCCTCGGCCTGGGACTTTTCCTGGAACCAATTGCTGCGGATGCATCGTCGCTGGACGTCGATGAGACGATCCGTGTGATCGAGGACTATAAGGCGCTGGACGTTGAATCAGCAACCATGGCTATGGCTTTATGCCGCGGATTGCGTCAACGCTATCCTGATTGGCGCTATTTGGTCGACGGTGACGGCGGGGACGAAAACCTCAAGGATTACCCCATCGAGCAGAACCCTGAACTCACGATTCGCAGCGTCATCAACAATCCCCTGCTTTACCAGGAGGGTTGGGGCGTGGGCAAGATCAAGCACTCGTTGACGTATAGCGG
>CAZSUK010000510.1:0-2622 GCA_964609355.1 uncultured Acidobacteriaceae bacterium
TGCGGGAATGACCCCGAATAGCAGACCTGTGAACAAGGCGATGAGCGCAGCGAAGGCGATGGTGCTGACGCCGGGAGCAACAAGAAACTGCACCGGAATCTCGGTACCTGGATGCCAGGCAGTAAGCCCGTGCAACAGGAGACTGGCAACCAGAGATGCTGCCGCGCCACCCATAGCTGCCAGCAGCACTGACTCCGTCAGCAGCTGACGCAAAATGCGTTTGCGGCTGCAACCAATGGCGATACGGATACCGAGCTCGCGCGCGCGGTCAGCAGTGCGCGCCGCGAAAAGACCGCCGAGATTGGCGCAGGCGGCCAGCAACACCAGCAGCGCCATCCCCATAAGCCCGTATAAAAAAGCATGCACTGGCCCGCTCAGCGCGTCGCCCAGGAACCCGGGTTGCGCTACCTTCAGGGCGAGGTGTTGGTGGATGTCGGGATACTCCTTAGCAAGCTGCGCAGCAATGCGCGCCAGATCGGCATTTGCCTGGGCCACGGTCACCCCGGGCTTCAGTCTGCCCACATCCCAGGAATTGTCATCTTGGCGTTTATCAAGCCAGGCATAGCCCTCGATTTGCTCCTCGTTTTGAATCGGTACCCAAAGCTCCGGCGAGAAAAAGTACTCCGTGCCGTTGAAGTTCTTGGGCGCTATCCCGACGACGGTATAGGGTAGCTTGTTCAACCGTACCGTTTTACCGATGACTTGCGGATCTCCCCCAAAGCGCACCTGCCAGCAGGCGTAGCTGAGCACTGTATTTTGGCTGCCGTTTTTCTTTTCGTCGTCTGAAAGACGCAGAAAACGCCCCAGCACCGGTTTGATGCCCAACATGTCGAAGTAATTCCCGCTTACCTCATAGCCCCATAAAGGCTGAGCGTTTCCGGAGATATCGAAGCCGATCCGCGCCAGCCGGTAGACAGCAAGGTTAGAAAATGTCCGGTTACGATCGCGAATATCCCGATAGTCCAGGTAGGACATCGAAATTCCGTTCGGCCGTTGCACCTGAACGACCCGATCCGCCTCGGGCACCGGCACCGGATGCAGCACTAACGCATTCAAGACACCAAACACAACTACGTTGGCGGCAATCGCCATGGTCAGGGTGAGCACAGAAGTGAAAGCGAATCCCGGCGAACGCCGCAACTGCCGTAGCGCGTAACGAACGTCATGGAAGCTCTGCATGGGGTACCTCGCAAAACAAATCCATAGTAGCTCTTAAAGCTACGCATTTGGCCTGCCTAAAGTTCGGTAACTGCATAAATGCTTCTTGGACCCCCCCAATCCGCGCCCTGGTTCGCTATCGAACTCACTGATCAATCACTTGGCCTGGATCAGAGAAGGCGGATGCGCAGGGTTCCTGAACTCGATCATAGCCACATTGCCGGGACCCGCGACTGGCTCGACGTTGTTCGATCTTCTGGACCGCGCTCCCCTTGTGTTGGCGACCAGTCATAGGGAATTCGGACCCCAGCCAGGTCAGTCTGTCCGCGAAACTTATGCTCGGAACTGTCCTCAGCTGGAGCTAATCTGTGAATCTTGAAGGTGCGATGTTGCTGCTCGCTTCAATTCTCGGCTGTAGCCAGATGGGCGCGGGATAAACCGCTTCAACAAACGATTTTCGCGATCCCTCACCTCACCACAGAGAAATCATCACCGTAGACCAAGGTATCCAGCTCGAAGTGTTGGACTGGGGTGGCACGGGGCGTCCGTTGGTTTTCCTCTCCGGTCTCGGTAACACCGCGCATTATTTGGGACGGCGTTCGCATGTATCTAACCTTAACCGGAACAGACGGGGTAAATCCCAAAACAGACACCTCCAATTGAGCGATTTGGTCTATGAGCGTCGGATGAGCCCGGGCTTGACTTGATATTTAGATGTCTATATAAAGACATCTAAATATGTCCAGAACCGACTCACTGCAAGGCTCGCTCGATCTGCTGGTGCTCAAAATCCTGTCGCGGCGCCCGCGTCTTCACGGATACGCCATCATGGCGGCCATCGCCAGCACATCTGCCGAAGTTTTGCGCGCAGAGGAGGGTTCGCTCTACCCAGCGTTGCATCGGATGGAGGAAGAGGGCTGGATTCGCGCTGAGTGGATCAAGAAAGATACCGGCCGCCGGGCTCGCATCTACGAACTGACCGCCGCAGGCAAAAAGCAACTGGTTGCGGAAGAGTCTCGCTGGCAGTCAGTCAGTCTGGCAATCAACCGGGTACTCCGGGAGGCCTGATATGTCCGTGTGGTCGCGTATTTCCAATGCCTTGCAGGGCGAGCGCTTGAACCGCGAGATCGAGGAAGAGTTGCGGTCGCACATTGAAGAAGCCATTGCCTCGGGACGCGACCCTGACGAAGCACGCCGCACATTCGGCTCGATACTGCGCCAGCGCGAGGCGAGCCACAGCATTCGTGCTGCCGGATGGCTTGAGTCGCTTCTCTCCGATGTAAGATTCGGCTGGCGGCAGCTCTGCCGCAACAAGGTCACGTCCGCGGCCGCTGTGCTTTCCCTCGCCCTCGGCATCGGCTCCTGTGTGGCCGCCTTCCGTCTCATCGACGCCCTCCTCTGGCGCCCGCTGCCCACCTCCGGTGCCAGCAAGCTCTATGTCCTCTCCCGCAAGATGACCGGCTT
>CAZSUK010000511.1:0-10779 GCA_964609355.1 uncultured Acidobacteriaceae bacterium
CTATCTTTTCTTGCATACGGTTCCATAAAAAAGACATAGAGGCACAAGGGGCATTGCACGTGCAGAGGGTCGACCGGGATGAGTGCCTCGACCCGCGATGATTCCTTGCAATCCCCGCAAACTACTGTGGATGATCCCCCGCCAGTAGTAGGGCTATAAAGTTGCGATTCTTGAGCTGGCGACACATGGAAGGTACGCACCAGCCCCGTAAATGGATTTGCCTTTACGTTTCATAGACCCCGGACAGGCTTTTACACGCCTATGGCCGGGACGGCGGCGCTAATTCGGGTAGACTTGTAGTTAGCGCTCCTAGATAGGATTGGCACAGGGTTCCGGGCGTTTTCTCGTCCGCGGCCTCTCTATTGCCCGTTTCAGGGCTTTCCTGCCGGGAACTTGTCACGACGGCGAACGCTAGGCAACTGCGCAACCGCGATAGCACTGAGAAAGCATGGAGAGAAGACGCGCAATGGGACTTTTACTGCAACAAGGACAAGCGTGATCAGCTCCTGTTCGTCTTTCGGGCCCCGATTATTCCTTTTGGCGCTTTGTTTGGCAGGCGTGTCCCAGGCACAATCGACCCCTGACGCACCGGTGCCCGCAGCTCTGCAAGAAAATTCCCCGCCTGCGCTCTCGTCGCAGGAGAGGGCAGAACAGCAGCTTAAGCAGCAGGAGCAGCAACGCATCGCGGGTGTGGTCCCCAATTTCAATGTCTCTTACAACAAGGATGCGGTTCCGCTGACGCGTACGCAGAAGCTGCATCTTGCCTGGCGCACGGCCACCGATCCGGTTGCGTTCGGTATCGCCGCGTTTGATGCTGGCCTCAGCCAGGCAGAAAATGACTTTCCGGGATACGGACAGGGAGCGCAGGGCTATGCCAAGCGATTTGGGGCCGCCTATGCCGACAATTTTGATGGCACCCTATTGGGAAATGCCATCTTCCCCATTTTGCTAAAACAGGACCCGCGATACTTCCGGCGAGGAGAAGGGAGTTTTACCTCCCGCCTTTTCTATTCTCTTTCGACCACCGTCTGGTGCAAGAACGACAACGGGAAGTGGGGTCCGAACTACTCGAATATGTTGGGCAACTTAGCCGCTGGAGGGATCTCAAACCTCTACTACCCGGCTTCGGATCGAGGCGCTGGGCTGACCTTCGAGCGCGGCTTTACAGTAACGGCCTATGGTGCGTTCGGCGGTGTCTTCAACGAATTTTGGCCAGACGTCGCCCGCAAAATCTTTAAGGACAAAATGGCGAAGCTGCAACCCCACGTTCCCCCGCCGGTCACTCCGGTAGCCACGCCACCGCCCGCAGCATCCCAGTAACAACGCGCTTTTATGCTCTATCCCCGCACCAATCGCCGGGTGGCCCACATCTCGATTTTGAGATGTGGGATGCGCCGATTGCACCCTGCGGTTTGCCTTTCCCATAACCTCTGCCCCGGGCCACAACGGCGCTACCCTTTGTCATCTCGACCGAAGCGAAGCGCAGTGGAGAGATCTGCGGTTCAGCGGCCCTTTCATGGAAATTTGTGAGAAGTAAAAGTTCTTTGGGTGGGTCCTCCACTACCAACCTGAAAACCCAAATTCATTTCAAATCCATGACAACAATCCGTCCGTCCGATTGAAAGCTGCCGCCGGTTGCGGTCTTGGCCGTCGTCAACGGATTGGAAGGCAGCACATAAGCCGCACCTGCGATCACACCGGCTCCGGCGAAGCTCTGCTCCAGAAAATCGCGTTCCTGGTCGACGTTGGCATCGATGTGATGAGTAATACCCCCGTTCCGCTGGTCCTTTTCAAAACCGTTATCGTGGGTAGCGGATCCCACCCAAAGCGTCTCCCCGCCTACTGTTTCCGTCGTCTTCCATACCCGCAGGTGATGGCGAATGGCGGCCACGGCGAGCGGATCGGCGCGGGCGAACGAAAGATCCTGAGACCGGCCGAAGAGGTACAGAGTACTCATCGGCATCTCCGTATAGGCCGCGTGCGAGAGGGTCGAAATCAAACCATGCACCACCGCGTCCTGGGTGGTCTTGTCCACCTGAACCCATCCGGCGGAGGTAAAGGCTTTGGTCACCTGGTCCTGCGTACCAATCAGGGCGTAGTTCACCATGTCCCCCGGATTGCCCTGCAGATCCCCGACACGCCGCGGAACATTAGCGAACAGTTGCGGTGACAAAAGACGAGCCAGGTCGGGCGCGGAAACGGTCTTCTGCGTGGGCTGATTGGAAAGCTTCATCGTCACTGCGAGGTTGCCGGTGCCGGAGAGATCGGAAGTGAGGTTCAGGCGCAGGAAGAGATGCCCGGTGGCCGAGACATCCATATCTTTGCTGGCGCCAATGAGGAAGGGAACTGCCGCCGCTTCATTGCCTATGCGGCCGATCAGCGCGCCGCTATTGGCAGAGTTGAGCGGGTACTGACGGATCAGGTCTTTCCATCCCCGGGTCAGACCATCGGCTGGAGAGGATCGCCCATCGGCCAGGGCAACATTGCCGGTGGAGGTGAAAACAAGATGGTCGCCGGGCGCGACCACGACGCCGGTGTCGTTCCAGTCTCCGTCATCGATTTTGAACGAATAGGAGCCCTTGCGTGCCTTCAGCACGGAGGCATCCGGGGTGGTGGCTTTGATCACTTCCACAGGCGGGTGGCTGGCCGCGGGCGCCTGGGCCAGCATCGATGAGCTAACCAACAGCAGGCTGCCGAGGATTGGGACTATTTGCTTCATGCTCATAAGACGTCCAACTAATCGAAAAGAGATACCGGGGGAAAAGAGAAGGGCCCCAGTCAGGATGACCGGGGCCCTTCGATTGTACGAGTTGTTTAGTAGCGGTAGGTTTCTGGTTTGTAGGGACCTTCCGTCGGCACGCCCAGGTAGTCGGCTTGCGCTGGGGTGAGCGTTGTTAACTTCACGCCGATCTTCTCCAGGTGCAGACGCGCTACTTCTTCGTCGAGGTGCTTGGGGAGGGTATAAACGTCAACCTTGTAGCTATCCTTGTTCTTCCATAGGTCGAGCTGAGCCAGCGTCTGGTTCGAGAAGCTGTTGCTCATCACGAAGCTGGGGTGGCCGGTGGCGCAGCCCAGGTTCACAAGGCGGCCTTCGGCCAGCACGAAAATCGCGTGGGCTGGTTTCCCCTTGGCTGCGGGGAAGTTGTACTGATCTACCTGGGGCTTGATGTTGACCTTCTCTACCCCCGGCGCACTGTTCAGCCGATCGATCTGGATTTCATTGTCGAAGTGGCCGATGTTGCACACGATGGCCTGATCCTTCATCTGCGACATGTGCTCAAGCGTCAGCACATCCAGGTTGCCGGTGCAGGTGACGTAGATGTCGCCGCGTCCCAAAGTGTCTTCCACGGTCGTGACTTCGAAACCTTCCATCGCCGCCTGCAGAGCATTGATGGGATCGATCTCAGTGACCACCACCCGCGCACCCATACCGCGCAAAGAGTGGGCTGAACCCTTGCCTACATCGCCATAGCCGCAGATCACGGCTACCTTGCCCGCGACCATAACGTCGGTTGCGCGCTTGATTCCGTCCGCCAGCGATTCGCGGCAGCCGTAAAGATTATCGAATTTCGACTTGGTCACCGAGTCGTTGACGTTGATCGCGGGAACCAGCAGCTTGCCCTGTTCCTTCATCTTGTACAAGCGATGGACGCCGGTCGTGGTCTCTTCCGAAACGCCGCGCCACGCCTTTGCGACCTCATGCCAGTGCTTCGGGTCTTCCTTGTGCATCTTCTTCAGCAGATCCTTGATGACCTGCTCTTCGTGGTTCGAAGACGCGGTGTTCACCCAGCCGTCGCCGTTTTCCAGTTCATACCCTTTGTGGATCAGCAGGGTGACATCGCCGCCGTCGTCCACTACCAGCTGCGGACCCTTGCCGTTGCCGTGGTCGAGTGCCTGGGCGGTGCACCACCAATAGTCTTCGAGCGACTCGCCCTTCCAGGCGAACACCGGAACGCCTGCGGCTGCGATCGCGGCTGCAGCGTGGTCCTGGGTAGAGAAAATATTGCAGCTGGCCCAGCGAACGCTCGCGCCCAGTTCCACCAGGGTCTCGATCAGCACCGCGGTCTGGATGGTCATGTGCAGGGAACCGGTGATGCGAACGCCGGCGAGCGGCTTATCTTTGGCATACTTGCGCCGGATGGACATCAGTCCGGGCATCTCGTGCTCGGCAATGGAAATTTCTTTGCGACCCCAGTCGGCCAGGGAGAGGTCCGCCACTTTATAAGCGGGAACGGCGGCGGTGCGGTCGATCGTTGCTGGTGACATGTCTATATCCTCATATATCGATACATCCGAATATATTGATACAATAGTCTGTAAGAGCTATGGCGTCAATCGTAAAAACTTTGCGGGTTTTGGGTGACACCAGTCGCCTGCGCATGTTGTTACTCCTGTCGCGCGAGGAACTGTCTGTCGCGGAACTGCAGGAGATCCTGGGAATGGGGCAAAGCTCCATTTCGACTCACCTGGCGCAGCTGAAGCATGCGGGCCTGGTGGAAGACCGGCGGACGGGCAAGAACATCTGGTATCGGTCGAAAGCCGGCGGGGAAGTATTGTCTGGATTGTTGGGGATGTTGCAGCAGGCTCCGCAAGAGATTCCGGAAGCCTCACACGACCAGGCGGCGCTGGACCTGGTGCTGCGCAAACGGCAGGACAAAACGCGCGCATTCTTCGATGACATGGCGGGTCGCCTGGGGCGGGAATACGTTCCCGGGCGCTCCTGGAAGAGCATAGCGGAGGCCTTGTTATTGATGCTGCCTCCCATGGTGATCGCCGATCTAGGGGCGGGCGAGGGCGCATTCTCGTTGTTGTTGGCGCAGCGTGCGCAACAGGTGATCGCAGTCGATAACTCTGACAAGATGGTCGAGTTGGGAACTCAGTTAGCGCAGAAGCAAGGGGTTGCGGCGCTCGAGTATCGCAAAGGGGACCTGGAAGCAGTGCCGATTGCGGATGGCACAGTGGACCTGGCTTTGTTCAGCCAGTCTCTCCATCATGCGCTGCACCCGGAGCGGGCAATTGCAGAAGCCTGGCGCATATTGAAGCCGGGCGGCCGAATTGCAATTCTGGATCTCGTGCAGCATCGCTTTACGGAAGCGCGTGAGCTCTACGCGGACGTTTGGCTAGGCTTCAGTGAAGTGGAACTGGAGTTGCTTTTGGGCAAGTTCGGATTCGGGAATGTCCACACCGCCGTGGTGCATAAAGAGACTGAGGCGCCTTTTTTTCAGACAGTGCTGGCCACCGGCAATAAAGCGCCGGCTTAACTGAGGGTGTTGTGCCAGCCCCGGACTTCAGTCCGGGGGAGCGGGCTTTCAAGCCCGCGAGAACGTCCCGGTAAATAAACTGAGGGCTTTAGCCCCTTTGGCGCTTTTTTTCATTCGCCCCAAAAAGGACCCCGGGTGCCCCATATCTCGCTCGTTTTTTGCGAGATGTGGGATACCAGGGCTCTTCGCCCCTGACTTTTTCGCAGCTGAGACTTTTTCCGCAGCCTGTTTAGCCCTGGTGGCGGCCAGACTACAAGTGGCTGGCCCAGGTCTCGCTTTTGAGACCTGGGTTTTTACGGCTGAGACCGCCGTTCCAGATCGAGCAGAGTTCTCTTGCGCTCCACACCCCAACGATAGCCAGTCAGTGAGCCATCGCTGCCAATGACCCGGTGGCACGGTACAGCGATGGCGACTGGGTTGGTGGCGCAGGCGCGGGCCACGGCGCGGACTGCAGATGGCTGGCCGATAGCTTCCGCTAATTGCGCGTAGCTGCGGGTTTCACCGCGCGGAATCTGCCGCAAGGCCTGCCAGACACGCGCCTGGAAGGCGGTAGCGCGGACATCGAGCGGTATGTCAACGGCTGCCGGATGATCAGTCATGGCACCAAGGATGGCCTCGATCTCCTTCTTCATCCCGCTTGCATCCTGCACGATGCTGGCCGCGCTGAACTGCTGCCTCAGTGATCGCTCAAGATCGGCCGCATCGTCGCCCAGCATGACACTGCAGACTCCCCGCTTCGTCGCGGCCACCAGCAGAAGCCCCAGCTCGCACCGCGCGATCGCGAAGCGAATGGATTCGTTGACACCGTGATTGCGAAACCGCGTCGGACTCATGCCTAAGTCGTCTGCAGCTTTTTCGTAAAAGCGGCTGGAGGACGAATAGCCGGCCTGGTAAATCGCATCGGTGACGCTGGACCCAGGCTCAGTAAGACCGCGTCGCACGTCGCTCGACCGCAGTTGCGCCTGGTACTCGCGCGGGCTAACACCCAATACGCGGGTGAACTTCCGCTGAATAGTGAACGGGCTGCTATGTGCGATCTTCGCTAAATCCGCCAAAGGCACCACGCGGTCGCGATGGGCTGCAAGATAACGGCAAAGCTTGGCCACGGTGACGGCTTCATCGTGGGTGCCGAGAGGAGCACAGCGCTTGCAGGCGCGATACCCCGCAGCCAACGCTGCGGCGGCCTGAGGAAAGAAACGAACATTGACTGCGACAGGTCGGCGGCTGGGGCAGGAGGGGCGGCAGAAGATTCCGGTGCTGGTTACCGCATAGACGAACTCGGCGCCCGCATCTCGCGCCAGGACTTGTTGCCACGCTTGCTTTGGATTGATGCTTGCCATGCAAGAATCATCAACCCAAAGCAGAACGCAAGGCTATCCGGATCTTGCCGGATAATTTTTCTACTTGCTGGCGGCCGCCGCTTCCTTGACGCCGGCTGCTTCCTTCAGGGTCTGCGCCTTGTCGGTGGCTTCCCACGTGAAGTCCTTATCGGCGCGCCCGAAATGACCGTACGCCGCCGTCTTGCGATAGATCGGGCGACGCAGGTTCAGGCTCTCAATAATGCCCTTGGGAGTCAGCTTGAAGTTGGCGCGAACTATCTTTTGCAGAGTCGCCGAGTCCACAGTCCCGGTGCCGAAGGTCTCTACCAGCACGCTGACCGGCTCTGCCACACCGATGGCATAGGCAAGCTGCACTTCGCAGCGCTTGGCCAAACCGGCGGCCACGATGTTCTTGGCAATGTAACGTGCCATGTACGCCGCCGAGCGGTCCACCTTTGTCGGATCCTTGCCACTGAAGGCACCGCCGCCGTGACGTCCCATGCCACCGTAGGTGTCGACGATGATCTTACGTCCGGTAAGACCCGTGTCGCCCATGGGGCCGCCAATCACGAACCGACCGGTCGGATTGATGTGGTACTTGGTATCAGCATCCAGCAGCTTGGAAGGCAAGGTGGCCTGGATCACGTGCTTGAGAATGTCGGCGCGGAGGTCGTCGGTAGAGATGTTCTCGGAGTGTTGCGTGGAGATGACGACCGCGTCCACTCGCACCGGGTTCATGTCCTTGTCGTATTCCACGGTGACCTGGCTCTTGCCATCCGGACGAAGATAGGAAAGTAGTCCGCTCTTGCGTACTTCCGTTAGTTTCTGGCTGAGCTTGTGAGCGAGAGCGATTGGGGTCGGCATCAATTCGGCATTCTCGTCGCTCGCATAGCCGAACATCATGCCCTGGTCGCCGGCTCCGCCGGTATCTACGCCCATGGCGATATCGCCGGACTGCTTATTGATGCTGGAAATAACGGCGCAGGTATTGGAGTCGAATCCGTAAAGTGCGTTGTCGTAGCCGATCGACGCCACCACCCCCCGTACCAGGGACTGGAAGTCAACGTATGCCTTGGTTGTGATCTCACCCGCGATGACCACGAGGCCTGTGGCAGTCAGGGTTTCAGCGGCCACACGGCTGAAGGGATCCTGAGCCAGACAAGCATCGAGGATTGCATCGGAAATCTGGTCGGCAATTTTATCCGGATGCCCTTCGGTGACCGACTCGGACGTAAACAAAAACCTATCGTGCTGCGGCAAAGCGTTTTCCTCCTACTTTTAATTACCCAGGCGGCTTTTCACGATGTTTTACCAGCTATACGCCTCTTAAGACCGTATCAGAGGGGGGTCTTGCAGGCAAAACTTTGACGCGGGCGATGACCAGTGTGCGGTTTTCCTTAAAAGACCGCATGCCGGTAATCAACGTCACGAATTCGGAAGGAAATCCAGCTGAAGAGGGACCGGGGAGCCTGTGGTGATGGTTGCGGTGGTCGTATGGGTAACGGGCACGGGGACGTTGAGGGTAATTTTCTTGTGGACGTAGCTCCACACGAACCAACTGAGTCCGGCTACAAGGAGTAGGAGAACCCCAATGCCCGCCCAGCGGAGCCGTTGATCGGGACGTGTCGCTTTACCCGAATCCCCCCGCGCCTTGCTGGCATTTTCGGCAAAGCGGACCCAACCGTCCTCATCGGCGAGGGCCCCGGTCGGTTTGTGTGCGGTGAGATAGCGTCCGACCCACTCTTCCTGGTCCAGCCCGACGACGCGGGCATATTCGCGCACCATGCTCTTGTTGAAGACCCCACCCGGGAGTACGTCGAAGTGCTCCTGTTCCAGGGCCTGCAAGTGGCGGTTGCTGATCTTAGTGACTTGGGTAATGGTATCCAGGGTAATGCCGCGGAACTCTCGCTCCTGCCGTAATGTATCGCCAAATTTGCCCATACATGACACCCATCGGCTGACGTTTGCCGACATTTTCACCATAAGACGGACCTGTTTCCAGGTCAAAACAAATCCTGTAGCCCTTTAGTTTGTGCAGGCTACGGCATCTTTTGAGTTACTGGACGGTCTATCGCGGATACCGCCCTTCAAGCCCTACCTATTCATCGACTCAATTTTGCTACACTCGGCTCTGTCAGGCGAATAGCATGAATAGGTTAGTCATTAGCAACCTGCTTCATCGGCCGCTGCGATCGGGCATCAGCATTCTCGCAGTAGCGATTGAGGTAGCGATGATCCTCTCCATCGTCGGAATTATGGTCGGCCAGATTTCTGGCTCGCGCGCGCAGACCAGCGGCATTGGCGCCGACATCATCGTCCGCCCTCCGAACGCAAGCTTTATTGCCGGGGTGAGCGGCGCTCCTATTCCGGCTAAGGTAGCCGATGTTCTACGCAAATTACCGCATGTTGTTGTGGCTTCCCCGGCCATTCAGCAGATCTCGGTGAAAACGTCGGTAGAGACGATTTGGGGCATTGACTACCCAAGCTTTAACGCCCTGCGCCCATTTATTTTCCTCTCCGGAGGCCCTTTCGAGGGACCCAACGACGTCATCGTGGACGATATCTTTGCCCGCACCGGCAAGCACTTTGCCGTCGGAGAGACGATTCAAGTGCTTGACCACCCATTCCGCATATCTGGAATCGTGGAGCACGGCAAGGGCGCGCGCAAATATTTACCTATCCGGAGTCTCGGCGCGCTGTTAGGCGCGGAAAACAATGCTTCCTTGATTTTCTTGAAGAGCGACGATCCGAAGAACGAGAAGCTGATCGAGCAGGAAATCCATGCGCAGCCTGGGATGTCCGAATACCAAGTAGAGACGGTTGCGGAGGCGCTCTCGCAGATGACACCGGAACATCTCCCGGCTTTCAACGACGCGCTGCACGTGGTGATCGGCCTTGCGGTGGTGGTAGGGTTCATCGTTATTTTCCAGGCGATGTACACGGCGGTTTTGGAGCGAACGCGGGAGATTGGGATTTTGAAGTCGTTGGGCGCTTCGCAGTTTTATATCGTCAATTTAGTGTTGCGTGAGACGGGGTTTTTGGCGATTGTTGGAATCGCGCTGGGGATTGCCTTTACGTTCGCGCTGAAGGCAGTGATGGATAATCGCTTTCCGACCATTCCTTTTCCCATCAGTCCGGGTTGGATCATGTATGCCACGCTGATTGCCTTCGGTGGGGCGCTGGTCGGTGCAAGTTACCCCGCATTGAAAGCCGCGCAAAAAGATCCGATCGAAGCCTTGGCGTACGAATAGCTTTTGGCGCTCTATCCCTGCTACTAACTGAGGGATGGGAAAGCAGATTTGCTCACTAGAACCGGTCCTTTCCCTAACCTCTACTTCGGACTACAGCGACCCTACCCTTTGTCATCTCGACCGAAGCGGAGAGATCTCTGTGTGGATGCTCTGTCGTGGAAATGTTTCTAGACCGTGTGCGTCGGGAAGAAGTGCCGGTTCCAAAGCAAAAGTCCTGCTTCGCTCACCAATCAGGCTCTTGCAGAGAGCTGCTCAAGTACAGCCTGGTGATTGCGTTCGCGGGCGTAGTCGGCTGGCGTTTTCCCTTGATGGCAAAGGCACAAGGGATCCGCTCCCGCATCGAGCAGAATCCCCGTCAACTCTACAAGTCCGCCGGCGGCCGCCTGGTGCAAGGGAGTGTAGCCTCCCGCTTGCTCCATGTTCACGTCCGCTCCCTGGGCAATGAGCAGACGGGCAGTCTCGGTATTCTGACTTAACGCGATGCAGGCATGCAGGGGCTGATTGTGCATCGGGTTGCGAGAGAAACGGTGGATGTGAGCGCCATGGGCCAGCAGCAGAGCGGTTGCCTCAGGACCGCCAAAGGCGGCAGCCAGGTGGAGCGGCCCCCAGCCATCAGCTGAGCTGTCATGAACCAGCATGGGCTCGCGCTGCAACAGCAACTCGATGCGGTTGCAGTCACCCAGCGCACAAGCCTCGAAGATATCCAGACTCTCCACGTGGTTGAGCAGAAAATCTCTGATCAGGGGCTGACAGTGGTAAATGCTCCATAAAAAAGCAGAGACGCCTTGGGCGTCTCTGCTGGTTATCAGGGATGGATCTTCTTCCGCTGCCGCGGCGACCTCCGCCGTTTGCCCGGTGCTGATCAGATGAAAGAAACGCTGGCTCACCGAGCCAGATTAGCATCCGTTTCCGCGGCTGCAGAGGCCAGAACCGTCTGCTTTGATCCTT
>CAZSUK010000512.1:0-3860 GCA_964609355.1 uncultured Acidobacteriaceae bacterium
TTCACCAGATGGTGCATCGATTCACCGGCGCCATCGGCTGGCCGGCCTTGCAGCTAAATGCCCGCTGAAACTCTGGCAGATTCAACACCACTCCGTTGGCACGGAACTCTTCCGGCGAGTGCGGATCCGTCTGCATGCGCAAGCGCAAATTCTCCGGCCGGTTGTTCTGGCACCAATTCTGTCCGAAGGCCACAAAGAATTGCTGTTCCGGAGTTAACCCTCCATACTCCGCGCTTCCCTTCTGCTTCAGGTCGGTGCCGTTCTTCTGCGCTCGATCAAGGTAGGCCAGAAAAGCCAGCTTCAATCCCCCTAGATCGGCAATGTTCTCGCCTAAGGTAAGTTTGCCGTTCACGTGCAGGTCGTCCACACCGATAAACCCGTCATACTCCTTCACAACACACTCGGCGCGCTCATCAAACTGCTTGCCATCGGCCTTCGACCACCAGTCTTCCAGGTTGCCCTTGCCATCGAATTGCCTGCCCTCGTCATCGAAGCCATGCGTCAGTTCATGCCCGATGATGGCCCCCACCGCACCGTAATTCACCGCATCATCCCGGCTGGGATCAAAGAACGGCGGTTGCAAAATCCCGGCGGGAAAATTGATGTCATTCATTTGCGGATTGTAGTAAGCGTTCACGGTCGGCGGGCTCATGCCCCATTCCCCACGGTCTACCGGCTTGCCGATTTTGGCAATATCGCGCCTCTCTTCGAAGGCAGCCGCCTGGAGCGCGTTGCCCAGCGCATCTCCGCGGGTGACGATCAAGGTAGAGTAGTCACGCCATTTATCCGGATAGCCGATCTTATCGGCAACCTCATGCAGTTTCTCTTCGGCGCGGGTTTTGGTGGCCGGGCTCATCCAGCTGAGTTGTTCAATGTCGCGGCCCATCGCGGCTTCCACATCGTGAGTCAGCTCCAGGGTTCGCTGTTTGTCTTTGGGACTAAAGCGCCGCTCAACATAAACCTGGCCCAGCGCTTCGCCTAGCGCTTCATCGGTTGCCGAGACACACCGTTTCCACCTCACTTTCTGTTCCGGTTGGCCCTCAAGAACCTTGCCATAGAAATCGAAAGACTCATGGTCAAGCGCCTGGGGCAAGGCGGTGGTCGGCAAATGGCGGATCAGGGCCCAACGCAGGTAGGTCTTCCACTCATCAAGACTGGTACTGCCAAGAAGCTGGTTCAGGCCGGAAAAATAAGCCGGTACGGTAACGTTGAGGGATTCCACCGGCGGCGCATGCGCGGCACGCAAAAAGTGAACGAAGCTGAACTGTGGCGTGCTGCTGTCAAGCTTCGACAGGTCCACTTTGTGGTAGAGATTTGCTGGATCGCGCCGCTCCACCGCGCTCAGCGAGAAGCCGGCAAGCGCTGTTTCAAGTCTGAGTACCATGGCGGCATCCTTCGCCGCCTGTGCCTGGGGTTCACCAAGCAGTTCGAATGTACGCGCAATATGGGCCTGGTACTGGTCACGCAGCTTAACAGTCTTATCATCCTTGCGTTCGTAGTACCCTTTTTCCGGCAGGCCTAAGTCCAGCTGGTCAAGAACCGCGATCTGCTGGGTCGCATCTTTGAAGTCCTGATCGGAGCTGAAAGCGAACAGCGTGTTCACACCGATACTGTCCAGATAGGCCGTCAGTTCCGGCAACTCATCTTTTGACTTAAGAGCCGCGATGCGATCCAACAATGGTTGCAGCGGCTTAAGCCCAGCCTGGTTCACCCCTTCGACATTCATGCAGGTGCCATAGTAGTCGCCGATTTTTTGTTCGTTCGGGGTCCGCGGGCCCGTGCTGCCGGCGGCCTGCTCGAGAATCGACTTCAACACCAGCAAGTTCTGGTCACTGATTTCGTTGAACTGCCCATAAGAAGATTCGTCCGCAGGAATCGGAGTCTGCTTCAGATACCCGCCACAAGCGTACTGGTAGAAGTTCACGCAGGGATCGGCAGCCGTATCCATCGACTTAGGGTCGAACGCCTGCAAAGTCTTTTGCGGTGTTTGTTCCTGCCCCCACGCCGAAAATAAGGCTGCAAAGAGCAGAACGAACAATGTGGTGCATGCGCGCATAAGCGGTCCTCGACGGCTAAACAAAGTCTACTTGGGAAGGCAGGAGAAGAGAAACCGCAGGTCCCTCCACTACGTATCGCCAAAATTAGCTTGGTCACAATCCACCCGGATGATAGGTCCGCTCGGTGTGCCCCTTCAACTGTTCGGGATAGAAATAGACGTCGCGCAAATTCCCGGTGCTGTACCGACCAACCTGATCGCTGAAGTGCCGCGACTGCGGATGCCCGCTCTCCCCGCCAGCGGTGACCGCCCTGGCTTTTACCTTATCCCCAAATTCCACCACCGCGACGAAGCTGTTCCCCTTGAAACCGTACCACTTCTTTGTCCCAGGATAGGCCTTTGCTCCGAACGCAGCCAGGGAGCCAAATGTGGACGAAGTAAATCCCACCGGCGTGCTGGGCTTGCTGTCGTCGAAATGCTGCACGATATCCCCGGTCAGACGTTGATAACGATTGATCTGTCCCCAGGGTGTCCGCCAGGTTCCGAAGTCTGTGGTCAGATTGTCGGACGCCTTGGTCAGCGCCTGCAGACCCCCGTCGGGCGGCACTACCGGTGCACCGAAATCTTCATGCCCCGGGGTCTGGCCGGACCAGGCGATCTCCCGGGCCCAGAACATGGCCAGCGAGGTAGCGACGGAATCGACACCCCAGCGAAGATCCCAGCGCTGGAGCTCGGCGATCTGGCCGGCGAGCGAACTCTTCATCGGGGAATCTTGCGGCAGCTCGATCCAGGCCCTGATAAGTCCAGACAGCGGCTTGATAAACCAGGGCAGATAGCTGTCGTAGGCCGCAGCCACCAACCCATCCAGGGTGAAATCTTTCTTGCCCTGTAGCAACCGCATGGCATGCAGACCGCGAGCCGACTCCTTGCCGGTTTCGACATAAGCCGGGTAGTCCTGCCGGCGCAAGCTGCTTTCTCCTGCGCCATTCCACGGGGAGTCGTTCACGTTGAACACATACCCACTCTTCGGATCGAGCAAGTGTGGCGCCTCTGCTACCGTCAGCAACCCGTGCCAGTCGGTGGCGGGGTCACTGCCGTCCACTGGCTTGGTGAAGTCGAAGTGCGTATCTCTGCGCGGAATATAGTTACCGTGAAAGTACGCTATGTGGCCATCCGCGTCCGCATAGACGGTGTTGTTCGAGGAGTTCGCTTCCATCTCCATGGTCTTGAGGTATTCCTGGTAGTTTTTCGCCTTGGTCCGCAGGAAAGACTGCATGAGCGCCTTTACCGGCTCCTGCATCAGCTTGATCGCCACCCACTTTCCATCCTGCTCGCGAACGACCGGACCGTGCTGCGTGTAGTAGACGGTAAACTTCTTCTCCGCCATTCCGTGTGCCGTCGAATACGGTACCGTGATCGGCTTTACGACGACCGGTCGCTCCTCATCGCCGAATTTGTAAACATAATGGCCGTCCTTGCCCTCGACCGTCTCCAAGTATTCATCGACGGCGTCTACGCCGCTCGAGGTATGCATCCATCCCACTCTGGAATTGAACCCCTGGTAGATAAAGAACTGTCCCCAGGTAACCGCGCCATACGCATCGAGCCCTTCTCCGCTGGCCATCTGCAACTCCGACCGGAAGAAAAACGAAGTGTGCGGATTGATCAGCAACAGTGAATGATGCTGTATCGTGTTTGACGGCGCAATCGCAATTCCGTTTGACCCTCCCGGCTCCCCCTGCTCCTGCTGGGGCAATGCGGAGACGTCTTTGCGGCCGCCGTAAAACGCGGCTAACTGTTTTAGGTCGATTCGCTCGAAATCGCCGCCGATGCTGCCCTCGGTGAATGAAAGCGCCATCCACGG
>CAZSUK010000513.1:0-7427 GCA_964609355.1 uncultured Acidobacteriaceae bacterium
TACCCTCGAGCCGAACCTGGGAGTGGTCTCGGTGGGGGAACCGCCCCATGAAGACAGCTATGTGGTGGCTGACATTCCCGGTTTGATCGAGGGTGCTCACCTGGGGGCGGGATTGGGAGTACAGTTTCTGCGCCACATCGAGCGCACCCGGGTGCTGGTGCACCTGGTGGACGTTTCCGATGCCAGCGGCCGTCCCGACCCGGTGGAAGATTTCCGCGTCATCATGGCGGAGTTGAAAGGCTTCGGCCATGGCCTGGACGAAAAGCAAATGTTGGTGGTGGCCTCCAAGGTGGACGTGGCCAACCCGGACAAGCTGAAGAAGCTGCGCGCCATGGCTAAGCGGCGGAAGTTGCCGTTCTTTGCTATTTCCGCAGTGAGCGGGGCTGGAATCCAGGAGCTCAAGTACGCTTTGGGGAACCTGGTACGCGCATCGCGCGAAGCAGAAATCGCACCGGCAACGCCGAGCACCATTTTGGCTGAATACTAAGCAGGGGCTGGATAGCGCTCTTACATCCAATGGGTTTCTCCTTTATCCCCAACCACCAAATTTCGGGTGCCCCAATCCTTCGCGCTTTTTGTGAAGGGTGGGATGAGCAGAATGTGCGGGGAAGGGCCTCGGGTTGAGAGAAGTGGTATCCCACCCTTCGCGAAAAGCGCGAAGGATTGGGGCACCCGAAATTTGGTGGTTGGGGATAAAGGAGAAACGATTTTGATGGGGTTTGTCCGTCTTGATCGACCCTACGGTTTTCCCCGGGATTCTTTTGCGCCGTGGTCCCGACGCTAGGCGGTCGCCAGGCTGGCTGCGGCCACAGCGACCATGCTGCGCCGCGGGGTGGGAAATTGCACCAGCTCCCATGCAGATCGATCGCGCAGCAGGCGCGAAACCAGCGCCGTGTGCATCGCGTGTCCGGCGCGCTCAGCCACGACCCGGCCAAGGATGCGATGTCCGGCCAACGCGAGGTCGCCAATCAGGTCGAGTACTTTATGGCGCACGAATTCGTCATCGTAGCGAAGCGGTCCATTCTGCACCGCGCCTCCGCAGAGAATAATGGCGTTCTCTTCCGAGGCTCCGCGAATCAGGCCCATGTCGCGCAGCATCTTCTCGTCTTCGCGAAACCCGAAGGTGCGGGCGGCGGCAATCTGCGCGCCGTAGGAGCCGGCTGCGAGGTCGACGGTGAACGCCTGGCGGCCGATTGGGTCGGGGAAATGGATGTCGTAGGTAATGCTGTAGCCTTCTCCGGGATAGACAGCGATGAACTTGCCGTTCTCCCGCACCTCGACACTTTTCAGAATGCGCAGGTACTGCCGCCGGCGGCGCTGACTCCGGATCCCCACCTCGGCAAAGGCTTCCACGTACGGCAAGGCGCTGCCGTCAAGGATGGGCAGTTCCAGGTTATCCAGTTCGATGATGACATTGTCGATACCAGTGCCGATCAGCGCAGAGAGAAGATGCTCGGTGGTGGAGATAAGGACGCCTTGGCGCATGATGCTGGTGGCGTAGCTGACCTTGGCGACATTTCGGCCGGTGGCTGCGATCTCGTAGTTGTCCAGGTCAGTGCGGCGGAAAACGATGCCTGAGCCGGCTGGAGCGGGCAACAAGCGCATGTTGACGGGGGCCCCGCTGTGGAGACCGATTCCTGAGAATTCAATCACCGACGCGATGGTCTTTTCTAAGTGGGCTATTTCCACGTGAGGGCATTCCTAGTAGCGCAAGAGTCGCAAAGCCATAGACTACACAGGATAAAAAAAGTTGCACTGTGTCAAAAAGGCGACAAACTGATCGGGCCATAAGACGTAACACGAGGGTGTTAGGTTTACGTTCGGAGGAGAAAGATTGATGGAAACGGACCTGATCAGGGCGGTCGAACGCCGCCAGCCGCAAATGCTCGAAATGATTCGTCAATTGGTCAGCCTCGAATCCCCTACGGAAGACCGGGCAGCGGTGAACTGCTGTGTGAGCGCGGTGGAGGGGTGGATCGAAGCCAACGGCGGCAAGAGCCAGCGCCGCAAACAGAAGTCGGCCGGCGACTTGCTGGTAGGCCGCTTCGGGCCGGCGCCCGGCAGGGCCAAGCCGTTGATGTTGCTGGGTCATCTAGATACTGTCTGGTCGCTGGGCACGCTTAAAAAGATGCCTTTCCGGGTGGCCCAGGGGCGCGCCTGGGGTCCGGGTGTCCTGGATATGAAGGCGGGCGTCGTGATGGCCCTGAGTGCCCTGCGCATATTGCTGGAAGCAGGGCAGTTAACCCGTCCGGTAGTGTTCCTGCTGAACAGCGATGAAGAAACCGGCAGCCAGCACTCCCGAGCCTTGACCGAGTCGCTGGCGAAGAAATGCGAGGCTGTGTTTGTGCTCGAGCCGGCGCAAGCCCCCAACGCTGCCTACAAGACAGCCAGGAAAGGTGTGGCCAACTACCGCCTCCAGGTGCACGGCGTGCCCGCTCACAGCGGAGTGGATTTCAGCCAGGGGCACAGCGCGATCCTGGAGCTTGGGCGGCAGATCGAACGCGCCAGCGCTTTCACCGATTTGGCCAAAGGCATCACGGTTAATGCAGGTGTGGTGGGTGGCGGTACCCGGTCTAACGTAGTGCCCGCCGAGGCCTGGGCTGAGTTTGATGTGCGCATAGCCAGAGTCCGCGACGTGGAGAGGTTGGATCGGCGTTTTCGGTCTTTGCGGCCGGTCGACCGGCACTGCAGGCTGGAGGTGACGGGCGGCCTCAACCGGCCTCCCATGGAACGCACTCCAGCCACGGTGAATCTTTTCCGCCGCGCAGCAACAATGGCCAAGGGGTTGGGTTTTCAACTACAGGAAGCAGCGACAGGTGGAGGTTCGGACGGAAACTTTACCTCAGCCCTGGGGATTCCCACACTAGACGGAATGGGAGCCGTCGGGGAAGGCGCACATGCCGATAGTGAGTCTATCCTGCTCGATGCGCTCGTCCCCAGAACAGCACTGCTTGCAGCGATGATTGGCGGTCTTGCCATGAAGTAGGCCGCCTCAAAGAAAGGGACCCGATGCTCGCCGCTCTGGATGTTGCCCTCCTCGCCATCGTTCTTCTCTGCTCCACCCAGTTGCTGCGCCCCTCCAAGAAAAACGACTCCAACATTCTGTCCTGAATGGTCTTGTGCGGCTTCAAAAAAACTGCCTGGAGGGCCGAGAGGACCGGCCTTCTTTCCCTTCGCAGCCTGTCAGGCCAAGACTTTTCTCGCCTCCAAGCGCTGCTGAACTCCTTCCAGCAGGCTGGTCACCAGGGCCAGCGGCAGCCCGACTACGTTGAAGTAACAGCCGTTGATCCGCGGAATCCACCTTCCTGCATAACCCTGGATCGCATAGGCTCCAGCCTTGTCCATGGGTTCGCCGCCGGCCACATACTCGGAGACTTCCTGCGGGGAGATGGTCCGCACGGTGACCTGGGTCAGCTCCGCCGCAATCTCTGCTGAATCATCACCCCACACTACGGCGACCCCGGTCACCACCTGGTGGGTGCGGCCGGATAGCCGCAGGAGCATACGCTCGGCGTCGGTGGCATCCGCCGGCTTACCCATGACTTCGCCGTCGCACACCACCACCGTGTCCGCTCCCAAAACGACGACTCCCGGCGAACAGCGAGCAAAAACATCCTCCGCCTTTTCGCGAGCCAGCCTGGTAGCAAAGCGGATGGCGTCCTCGTCCGGCCGGCGGGCCTCAGCAATGCTCGAGACCTGGACCTCAAAACGATAGCCCGCTTGGGCCAGGAGTTCCCGCCGCCGCGGCGAGCCAGAAGCAAGCACCAGTGGGTAATGCATCAACTAGACCTCAGTCACGCTGGTCCCCGCGCGAACGCCCTTTCGGGTGCACACCGCCCAGGCCATGCGTGGAGTGTTGTGGGCGATTCCGTAGCGGCCATCAGGACCAAGCAGGATCATTCCGCCATGACCCTGGAGGCGGGAGTACAGGTAGGCAATGGCATCCTCAGCGGCTTGTTCCGGGCCTAATAACGGCACCCGATCGACGGCCCATTTCGCCAGCACCAGCTTCATGATGGGTTCGCCCCAGCCGGTAAGCGAAGCGGCCGCACTGCGGTTGTCGGCGTAGCCCCCGGAACCGATGACCGATGAGTCGCCTACCCGGCCAGGCGTCTTGTTCAGTGTTCCCCCGGTAGACGTAGCGGTAGCCAGGTTTCCCGCGAGATCCAGCGCTACTGCGCCAACGGTGTCATGCTGATTCCCGGTAAACGTCCGGTCGTCAATTCCGGCGCTGGCGAGAGCCTGCGCCGCCTGAAGGCGCTCGCGCTCGCGGTCAATCACCAGCTCGTGGTTATCGATTAGGGGTAGTCCGTGCTGGCGGGCAAACTCTTCCGCACCGGCGCCGACAAAATAGACGTGCGGGCTCCGTTCCAGCACCAGTCGCGCGGCCTGGATGGGATTCTTCAGCCTTTCTACGCAGGCGACCGCACCCGCCCGCAGGGTGGCCCCATCCATCATTAACGCATCCAGTTGGACCCGGCCATCCGCAGTGAGGAAGCTGCCCCGCCCGGCATCGAAGGTTTCGTCATCTTCGAGTACGGTGACCGCCGCCTCGACCGCGTCGAGCGCGGCTGCTCCCTGGTGGAGAAGATCAAACCCCACCCGGGCGGCACGGCTGACGCCGCGCGTGTGGGCGGTAATTTCGTCGGAGGGAATATCCCAGGCGCCGCCATGGACCAACAGAACAGGATTCATCAGGCGCGGGGAGCGGGATGAAGTTCGGGTGTACGCGCCGCAGCGGGAGCCGCCTCCGGGGCGGCCTCGCGCAGGACAGGTTTGGTTCGTTGATAGGTATAGCTGATGCGATGAATTACGGTGATGGTCGACAATACCGCTAACACCCAAAGCACCGGCGCCATGACGCCCCAACGGTTAAAGAGCGCTCCCAGGATAATGAGCACCACCCGTTCCGGCCGCTCCATAAAGCCAACCTTGCAGGAACCGATCAGCGCCTCGGCACGGGCACGGGTATAGCTGACCATCAGGGACGTAATCATCACAAACGCCGTCAGGAAGACGTAAAAGAATCGGATGCCGCGGGCATAAAAAACCAGCAGCCCGAAGAACAGCACCACGTCACTGTAGCGATCGATAACCGAATCGAAGAACGCGCCGAAGACCGTCACCTGGTGGGTCTGGCGCGCCACCCGTCCGTCCACCATGTCGAAGATCCCGGCGCCGATAATGACCAGGCCGGCGTAGACGAACATGCGAACGAAATTGTGTTCGTTTGCCAAGCCAAAGAGAATCGCCGCGGCGGTGTTGATCACCAGGCCGAGGAAGGTGAGCACATTAGGAGAAATGCGTGTCAGCGCCAGCCCATCGACAATGAACTGCAGGATTACCCCGCATCCCCTGCCGAAAGCGCTGGTCCAACTCCAGGCTCCGCTCATTCCACCTCGTCGTGAATGGTGGTGAGTTTGAGAATTTCCAGCTCGCGCTTGCCGTTCGGGGTCACGATGGTAGCAA
The DNA here is from genome assembly GCA_964609355.1 of uncultured Acidobacteriaceae bacterium. Classification (GTDB taxonomy): domain Bacteria; phylum Acidobacteriota; class Terriglobia; order Terriglobales; family Acidobacteriaceae; genus PALSA-350. Next base: position 5,470 of record CAZSUK010000513.1, read on the forward strand.
TGTCTCCCACCCGCTTGCCGACCAGTCCCCGCCCGATGGGCGAGGTGGTGGAGATCAATCCCTGGTTTACGTCGGATTCCTCACTGGTGACCAGCTTATAAGTGATCTCCTCATTCTTAGTGGTGTCGAAGACCACGACGGTGGACCCAAAGGCGGTTTTGTCCCTGGGAATGTTCGACAGGTTCACCAGCGCGAGTTCTGCCATGCGCGCCTTGAGCTGTCCCAGGCGAGCGTTGACAAACACCTGACGCTGCTTGGCCATGTGGTATTCCGCGTTCTCACTCAGGTCTCCCAACGAGGCCGCCTTCTTGATCTCTAAAGGCAGCTCGTGGGTGAGCTCATGCTCCAGCACGCGGATTTGTTCTTCCAGCTTTTTCTTGATGTGTTCTGGCATTCGCTTGTGATCCCGGGGGGTGTGTGGCGTTTCGCGCCAACGGCAAAAGACGATTATACGACGCTCTTTTCCTCGCGGTCAGCTTCGTCTGTGGAGCGGGAGTCGAGGAAACTCTGCAAGATGAGCACCGCGGCGACCTGGTCAATCACCGCGCGCCGTTTCCCCGGCTGATGCCCGGCCGCATCGAGATGGCGGTGCGCTTCGGTGGTCGAGAGCCGTTCGTCCCACAGGGTCACCTGGACGCCGGTCTCGGCTTGCAGGTCCTGGGCCAAAGCCTGCGCCTTGAGCGCCTGCGGGCTGACGTCCCCCGACATGTAGAGCGGGTTCCCCACCACCACCTGGTTGCACCCGTATTTGCGCACCAGCCGGCGCAGCGAGCCGAGGTCCTGACGTCGGTTCTTGCGCACCAGGGTCAGCACTGGTTGAGCAGTGAGTCCCAGCTCATCGGAGACCGCGACCCCAACCCGGCGATCGCCCACGTCCAAACCCAGAATCCGAACCATATCCACGGCTTCCTATTCTCCACCCTAATCGAAAAGGGGACCACGGGAAGAATCGCATCATAAAATCCAACAGGAGAATCCAATACCCCAAGGTCCCGTCTGTGCGACGTTTCTTAGTAGTCCTTTTGCTCCTGGCTCTGCTTTTGGTTGGGCTTGCGGCCGTGGATGTTACGCGGCCGGCCACTCCGCCAGGGGAGACGATCGTCGAAGTCGTGCCGGGTATGGGGACGCGAGCCATCGGCGCCTCGCTGGCGGAGCATGGCATTATCCGCAACCAATACACCTTCGACCTCTGGCATATATTGCGCGGGGGCACGCTCAAAGCGGGCGAATACCAATTCGTCCAGACGGCCACGCTGCCGGCGGTTTACAACCGCCTCGTCCGCGGGGATGTCTATACCCGGACGGTAACGATCCCCGAAGGCTTCAACCTTTTCGATATTGGCCAAGCCGTCCAGGATGCCCAGTTGGGGTCGAAAGAGAGTTTTCTCGCCGCCGCCAGCCGGAACGTGGCCCTGATCGCGGATCTCGACCCCGGTGCTAAAAATCTGGAAGGCTACCTGTTTCCCGACACTTACCGCTTCCAGCGGCATCTGACCCCGGAGCTGATGTTGGCCGCGATGGTAAGAAGATTCCGCCAGGCCAGCGCTTCGATCGGCCTCGAAAGCGGCTATCACCGCGTGGTGACCATGGCTTCGCTGGTCGAAAAAGAAACTCCGGTGGCCAGCGATCGGCCCCTGGTCGCCAGCGTGCTACAGAACCGCCTGGACAAGGACATGCCGCTGATGACCGATCCCACGGTCATCTATGCCGCCATGCTCGAAAAACAATACCGGGGAACGATCTACCAATCAGACCTGAAGCGGGACTCGGCCTACAACACCTACCGCCATTCGGGTTTGCCGCCGGGACCGATCTGTAGCCCGGGGATTGCTTCGTTGCAGGCGGCCATGCACCCGGCTGACAGCCATTTCCTGTATTTTGTGGCCGACCCAAGCGGCGCCGGCCATTCCCGGTTCGCGGCTACCCTCGAAGAACATGAACGCAATGTGGTGGCTTAC
>CAZSUK010000514.1:0-2531 GCA_964609355.1 uncultured Acidobacteriaceae bacterium
CCGTACCGCCTCCGGTGTCATCCCAAACTGCTCACGAAACGCCCGCGTGAACGCCTCGTGCGAACCATATCCCACGTCGAGCGCCACATTCAGAATGTCCGGCGCGCCCTCCACCAAGGCCCGTGCCGCCTCCGTTAATCGCCGCCCGCGCACGTACCGCATAATCGGAAACCCCATGGTGACCGCAAACACCCGCGACATGTGATACCGTGATACGCAACAAGCGTCCGCAATCTCTTCGAGCGTTAGTTCGCGCCCAAAGTGGCTCTCAATAAACCACAGAGCCCGGCTCACCGGAGTTGCACGCGCATCATCCATCTCTAACCTCATCACTACGAAGCCAAGATATCCGAATCATTCGGTAGGCCGCTTGATCGCCGTTGCTGTTCTGCGCAGGCTTAGCCACAATCAGCGGCGCGAGCAAGTCTCACGAGCCGGTTTTCCTTCACCAATTACCAGATGTCGGTACGTGCAACGAAAGGATCTCGTCGCCCATCTGATGTTGCTGTCGGGTTCAATTACACTTACTCTGTTTGGCGATCCAACCGGCTGATCAATTGGCTCAAAATTGTCACAGGTCGTCCATTTCGCGTTTCGAAGACGCGCAGACCCTTGTATTTAGGGCGATTGCTGAGCGTTGCGTCGGCTCAGTGGAGGGGCAGCTCGTCTCCAGAAGGAGGAGGCTGGACGGGGGTTCCACTCCAATTGTTCAATTCTCCGAGGGCTTGTCCACGTGATCGATAACAAGCACCTCCACCGGCCCCTTTGTCGCTTCGAGGCGGAGCCCGAGTTGTTCCTGAAGGGCCGAGAATATCGATGGGCCGCCGGAGGTATCTACCGGCTGGCCATCCGGCGCGGAGGGTCCAAGGTCGGGTGTCCATTCAAGTTTAAAATCGTAGTTGCCCTCCAGACCGGTGTTGTTCACGACTGGGCGTTGCAACAACCTTGAGAGCTTATATGCGAGTTGCATCATCGATGCGGCCTCACCACGCATCGTCCCCTGACCTGCGTTAATTCCCTTTTGTGGGCTGTGGGTAGCGGACAACTTGATGCCACCTTTCGCGATCGCTAGAGAGTAGATGGGAGCGGTTCTCGTCTCCCGATGAAGTTGAAGCTGGAATCGATCCTTCAGCAGAGCTTGGACCTCGAAACGAACGTTTGTCCAGCCTGTCGGGGGGACCGTGGCACCCTGCGGAGGTGCACCGGGGGTCGCATCAACATCGTACTTGGTAGCGTCTTCCCATTTGGGCCCTCCCTCAATCTGAAAACTCCGAACGTCGTATGCGGTTTCGATCAAGTCTTTGAGCGTCGCATTGACTACGTGGAGCCTCCCGCCAGAAGCGCTGACCACCGTCCCGTTCGTGCTGTGAGGATTCGACGGTTTCACCGATGCAACATCGAATTCCAAGGGGCCGGCTGGTTGCTGAGCGCGAACCGGCGGAATATGAAATGCGCCGGCAGCGAGAGGCAAAACCACCGCGGAGAATCCTGCAGTAGCCAGCAGCAATCTCCTGCCAAAATTCAGATTGTACGTTCTCCGGTTCATCATGATGCCCTCTACCCGCCGCTTGAGATCGGACCCGGTAATGCCGGAGACGCATACCAAGGGTGATTGCAGGCAGTATCTGCAAACCGCAACAATGCCCTCGGCATAGTCTTGCGGATGGACGTCCGCCTGCAGAACCTCTTCATCGCACGCCCGCTCTCGCTCTTCCAGCAGTCGAACTCGAATCAACCACACCAGCGGATGGAACCAGAACAGCGTCTCGACCAACATATGAACCGCGGCGGCCAGGTTGTCGCGTCTTCGGACGTGGCACAACTCGTGTTCAAGGACCGACTCGAATTGAGCCGTCGTGAGTTGTTCGGCGATACCCTCGGGCAGGATGAGGACTGGCCGGAAGACCCCAAATACCCCGGGCGCCAAGCGCGACGGTGTGGACATCGCTGGTATCGGCAAACCCAGTTGCAGGGGCGATGCCATTCGCAGGGCCGAGCGGACGCGCCGCCACCGCTGCAACCACGCCAGACTTTGCGCTGCAAACCCGCATAGCCACAGACCAAATAGGCTGGCCGGAAGCCGGCTCGACGCTGTTGGTACCGAGACCAGCAGCGGCGCTGGAGCAGGCGGCGTGAAAGGTTGGCCGATCTGCTCAACCACCGACACTTGCGGCCGTGCCGCGACAGGCGGCTCGCGCCATTCAATCTGGCTTCCGATGCTTACCAAAAGCGAAAACGGAACGAGAAATTTCACCGACGCTGCCAGCCACAGTCCATGCCGCACCGCCGCACGATTCCTTCGCAGCATCAGCATCAGCACGGCCACCACGCAGCAAAACAGCGTAGATTGCCACAGGTGATTCTCCAGCGCGGTAATCATCCGCGGCCCTCCTTTCGTGATGATTTCCGTTGGGCGAGTTTCCGGATCGCCTCCTCGGCTTCCCTCAGGTCTTCCAACGTGAGCTTGCCCGATTCAACAAGGTGCGCCATCACGGGCTTAGTCCGTCCGCCGAGTAATGCGAGCGCATCGT
>CAZSUK010000515.1:0-4606 GCA_964609355.1 uncultured Acidobacteriaceae bacterium
ACCCTTGTCCAGAAGAACCTGATCGTTTTGTGCCACCAGAACCGACCCCATGAATCGGTTGCCGGTTACCGAGGATTGAATAATTTGCTCCATGCGCAAAAGCTTATCCTGCGCTTTCGAGACAGACACCTGCAGCAAGCAGCCCATCAAGAGGAACACCATAGACGCGCCGCGGCTAACGGATCTTCTATTCATGTTTACCCTCTCTCAAACGCACAAAAAAATAGCATGGCAAGGATACCGTGTCCGTTCCGGCTACAGGGAAGTCGACCGGAGAATTTGTTGGGGTCAGGCTGGACGGCGATAATAGGGACATGGAAAAATTCTGTTCACAATGCGACGCGTCGATGTCGTGCGACCCCGGAAACGGTTGTTGGTGCGCCGATCTCCCTCATGTGTTGCCTGTTCCTGATGTAGCTACCAAAGGGTGCTTGTGCCGCAGTTGCCTGATGAAGCAGCTGGAACAACGAGTGCCCTCTCGCCAGTCGAAGAGTGAGCCATCCTTTTCAAGCGAGAGTCCTGCTGTTCTCGGCCCTACGCATTTTGAGCAAACCTGATATTTGGCAGGAATTGTTGCTCATTTGGCAGCGATAGCGGTTTTCAGCGCCATTACTGAGCGCGTATTCTCGGAAATGTTCCGTCGTAAAGGAGTCAGGTCAATGATGAGTGAAGATCAGCATGGCAGAGCAGGTACAGCGGTGAGTAGTGCAACTACAGTTACATTCGGGAATCCGGGGACGGAAGCTGCCTCATTCCAAAGCAGCCAGCTTAGCACACGAACCTTTGAGGATGTCCTCACCAGGTTGCGCAAGGAGATCGAGGGTGCCGGCCTCAGGGTGCTAAATGAAATAGATCCTCAAAAAGCGCTGCAGGGCATTGGGCGGTCGACTCGCGGCTCGAGGTTGATCTTCTTTTTTCACCCCGAGCTGGTTGTACGCGTGTTGGAGACGGATTGGAGCGCCATGGTGGAAGCGCCGCTAAAGCTTGTGGTTACGGAGCTGCCGGAAGGAACTGTGTCCATCCGTATGGCCGATCCGATCGGCGCCTTCGGGCGCTATGGGAATCCTGCGCTGGCCAGCTTCGGGAAGGAACTTGCCGCGACCTGCCAGCGGATTATCGGGGCGAGTGTTTGATTCAAAACTGAATGCTGGCTGGCTCACGGCTACGTGGTTTACCGGGTTTTTCCGTGCACGATACTTGCCCATTATGATGCCAGGATGGATCACAGAACCCGGGCGTCGGAGTTGGGGCGCCGCATCTCATCACTCCCTTTGGCCGACACGCCATCTGTGCGCAAAGTCCGCCGGGAGTTTTCGCAGATCCTCTCCCCGGAAAGCCCGCAAGCCGTGCTCGATTTTGCCAGGGTTCTCCTGAGCCGCCAGGATCCCATCCTGCGCTTCGTCGCCTATGAGCTTGTCAGCAAACATAAACCAACTTTTGCCACCATCTCGAGTGATCAGATTGTTGAGTTGGGGGCAGGCCTCGATAGCTGGTCATCCGTCGATTGCTTCGCACTCTATCTTTCGGGTCCTGTCTGGGCGGCTGGCCGGATGTCTGATCAAACTATTGTGGAGTGGACGCTTCGTTCCACTGAGGAAGACCGATGGTGGCGGCGTGCTGCGCTCGTCAGCACTGTTCCCCTGAGCCGTCAGGGGCTGACAACGAACATTCCCAGGACGCTCCGAGTCTGCGCCCTCTTAATGCATGATCGCGACGACATGGTTGTCAAAGCTCTCTCCTGGGCTCTTCGCGAACTGGCGCGCAAGCATAAACAATCGGCCCGCAGTTTTCTGGAGGAGAACCGGCAGACCCTTGCGCCACGCGTACTGCGGGAGGTTGAATGCAAGCTGACTACCGGACTAAAGTCGCCTCGGAAGGGGCGAAGCCGACGAAGTTAGGGAATGATCGTCAACGTTTGCGTTCCGGACGATTCACGGGAATGTACCGGGAACATTCGGTGAACTGCTGGTAAAGCGCCATATTGCTTGCCGTTTCTACAATACAGACGGCCCAGGATCGGCTAGTTTGGTCTGAGGCAGAATTGCATTTGCCTGCGCAATCTTCTCAGGATGGACACAACCGGTGATCTCAAATCGCTCTCTACCGACTGACACGGTGCTACCTCACGTAATGTATCGGAATCTGGAGGAAGCCCTTGTATGGCTCACCAAGGCGTTCGGATTTGTCGAGCATTACCGCTACGGAAATCCCATCAGCGGAGCGCAGATGGCCGCCGGCAACGCCTGGATCATGCTGAAGCAGGCCCAGCACGCAACGCCTAAGGAGCTTGGCTTTGGAACACAGAGTCTCACGGTCTTCGTCGAAGACATTTACCCCCATTTCGAGCAAGCCAAATCTGCCGGAGTTACCCTCCTCGAAGAGCTGCATGAGACTGTTTATGGAGAACTACAGTACGCGGCCGAGGACCTCGATGGCCACCACTGGCTTTTCTCCCGTCATGCGCGGGACCTGAACCCGGCCCACTGGGGCGCCACCGTGACCCACCCCGCAGTCCTGACGCCTGAGATCTCCCCTATGCTGGCTGTTGGCGACGCAAAGGCGGCAATCGAGTTTTACAAGACGGCTTTCGATGCGAACGTGCTTTGGCGCCTCGGCGACGGCGAGGATGGTGTCGCGGGCCTCTCGATTTATGGTGCTCGATTCTTCCTGGCCACGGAATCGCCGCTTTACGGCACACGTGGTCCAGCGGACGCCGGGTTCACGACCGTCAGGATCGAACTCTTTGTGGACGATCCAGAGGCCGTGCAGCGCCGGGCGGTGACCGCGGGCGCTGCCTCCAGAAGCCCGGTGACCGAACACACGTACCCCAGTTCTGGCCCGCGCCCTATCCGGCGCATGCTGCAAGGCGCTGTCGTGGACCCATTCGGCCACATGTGGCTGATTGGAAAGATCCTGGAATAGCGCGACCCACCGTGTGGCGGTAATAGAGCAGAGACCCCGTTTTTCCACCATTCGCGCGAGCGTCGTCTTGCGGATGGTGTCATGTTTCGCTGCACACGAGGGTGACTGGCGTGCTCCGCCTAGTGCGCCGATAAGGCTGACATAAGGAGCGGCCTCTTCTTCTAAGTCTCCGGGAATTTGGATCGATCCATGCAGCGAAAGCAGAATGTCTCGTTTTGCCACAACTCTGCTCGGTACCCAAACGGCCGACCGCTCCTGGTGGATGAAGCTCGGCGGGGTGAGGAGCTATGAAGGGGGCGCCGCTTGCGGCTCGCACGCTCTTCGCGGCGGGCGCGATCGTGATGGCCGCTCACGCGACTCTCCTCGTCTTTGATCCGTTGGCGACGTTTGCTTCGAACCTTTTTGTTCTTATGTATCCCCTTCTGGGATTTGTGGTGTGTCTGCTTGGTGCTTACAACGACACGGAAGAGACCAGGCCGTTGTGGCTGTTGTTGGCGTGCGGTTTGCTGTTTGCCGTGGTGGGTCAGGTTGGGCTGACGTACTACGATTTCGCAACGAACATCCACACGCTAACCCGGGCTTTCCACTTCGACTTCTTCTTTTTTGCTTACGGCATTCCTGTCATGCTGGCAATCTGCTCCAGAAGTACGGATGCCGGTCTGAAGGTTTTCGCATGGCTTGATGGCGTGCAAGCGCTGATCGCGGTCATGCTCGCATACTTGCAGCTGTTCTTGGTACTGCCCTCGCATGCCGGTCTCAAAGGGATCTCGGCAATCAATCTCATGTACCTGAACAATACAGAGAACTTGATTCTGGTCGGGGCTGTGACCCTACGCTTCTTTTCCAATCCGAGCCCGGCAAGTAGACGGTTCTATCGTACCCTCGCGCTGTTTCTATGGGTAAATGGGACCGTTGCCCTTATCCTGGGCTACCTCGAACTGCAGAGCGGTTGGCGTGACGGCCCGCAAGATATTGCGTGGGGATTTCCTCACCTGTCTCTCCTAGCCTCCTTTGCCCTGTATCCAAAAACCCGCATCGACAAGAGTCAGCGCAGCAGTAGCCAGCGGACCGCAGGACTGCTGATTGATAATCTCAGCCCGGTATTATTCACGCTTGCGATCGCTCTCATGGGGGTTGAAATTGCGCCGGAGCATCCATGGTTTGGTTTTGCCTCCATTTCGGCGGCGATTGCGATCTATGGAGTACGCGCTGCAATTTTGCAAGTGAGATATGCCAGGTCGCAAGAGGAGTTGACCAAGGCCATGATCGCCACCGAGCAGGCGAGCCGGGCCAAGAGCCAGTTTCTGGCAAATATGAGCCACGAAATCAGGACGCCGATGAATGGCATTCTCGGCATGACTGAACTTGCTCTCAGCACGGCTTTGAGTGAAGAACAGCGCGACTTTCTGCTAACCGTGAAGTCCTCTGCAGATCGGCTGTTGAGCATCATCAACGAAATCCTCGATTACTCGAAGATGGAAGCGGGAAAAACCATTCTGGATTCGGTTGCCTTCCATTTGCCGGGCCTGGTCAAAGATGTGCTGCGGAGCTTCGCTTTTCCCGCGCACCAAAAGGGCCTGGAACTCATCGTGCACATTGCGCCGGAGGTGCCCGCTGACCTGACTGGTGACCCGATCCGTCTTAGTCAGGTCCTGATCAACCTGGTGGGGAATGCGATTAAATT
>CAZSUK010000516.1:0-12874 GCA_964609355.1 uncultured Acidobacteriaceae bacterium
TTGATGTCGAGATGATAATCGTCGGTCCATTCCATGCTGCTTGCCAGCCCATCATTCCAGGCGCCCTGAAGCGCCAATGGCAGCGGCGAGTCCGCGCGCGAGCCCGCGATGGTTAGATAACGGCCATACTGAAAGAAGAGCGCGAGCAATTCGGGGTCGTTGGCTCCATTTTCCAGGGCCTTACGCCGCGCATCGGTGGGCAACTGCCGCGTCGTGGAGGGACTCTCCCCCAGGTTAACCGACATGCGGCGATAGAGAGGCTGATAGTCCGCAATGTGTGTCTCGCGGATCTGGGCGAAGCTCTTGTGTGCAGCATTGCTCAATGCCTGCTTGCATCGCTCCTCTGGATCGGCATCGTGATAGCTCGTGCCAATGGCGAGCAGGATGGTGACCGCGTTTGCGTCGAGCACCTCGATCGTGCCGCTGCCCGCGGCCGCATTTCCACCCTCCAGGATCACCTGAGCCCGAATCTGCACCGCTACGCCGTCGTGACCGCTGCTGTGCTGCGATTCGTAACAGTGGCCATCCAGCACCAGGGTTGCATTGCCCGATACGCTGGTTGTGGACGGAAGAACGCCCTTACTGAAGCCCATGCGAAAGCCAATCCTGCCCGGTTGGCTGGCGGTAAGCCGCATGGCGAGCACATTGTCAGCGTGGGTGGCGAGGATCTCGCGTGCAAACGACACGCCGCCGCTACGGTAGTTTACGCGCGCCACTGCCTCATCCAGGTTGAGCGAACGGCGATAGTCCGCGACGCTCTCTATGGTCTCGAAGGTCAGCTGTAGTTCAGGGAGGGGCAGGTTTGTTCCAAAATTCTTCCAGTGGCCGGGCAGGTATTCGCGGCAGAGCGCCTGCGCCTCGTCATATTTCCCGGCAAAGAAGAGTTCTCGTATCTCATGCAGATGCGGCAGAGCGCCGGGGTTGACCTCGCCGGTGGCCGGCGCGCCCGACCAGGCAGTCAATTCAGACAGCGCAATCCGTTCGACCGTGGTTCCACCAAAGACCATTCCACCTAACCGGCCGTTTCCAATGGGCAGAGCCTCCAGCCAGCGCTCCGCCGGCTTGGTGTACCAAAGCTCGTGCTTGTTTATGCCGGATTGCGCGCGCAGTGAAGAAACGAAGTGCGGCAGCACTGCACTCGCGAGGCCGCCTCGCAAAAAACTACGTCGGTCCGTGATCACGGCTTTCCTTCCTGGCGAACACACAAATGTGACTGCAACTTTGAGGTGGCAGGAACCACTCGCGAAGTGGCTCCTGCCACACTCATGTTACTCATATCGTTCACGGTTACGACCGAATTTGCTGTTCGCGACATCGAGCTTTACGCCGTCCTTTATATTTCGACAGACTCCTTTTGAGCGCTCGGGTCGCAATACTAGGTGGCCCTGCGCAAGGATGTCAAATTACTGGTGAGCCTGTCTGCTGGGCCAATTCCTGGTTATAGTTATCCCCCTCCGTTAGTCCACAGGAGCCTTTAGACGTTTATAGATGCTTTATTGATCGTCTTAGCCTGGAGTTCGATCTGGCATTGGGACAGCAGTCTTGTCCCTTCACCGAACCATCTTAGAGTTAGGCTCGCACCTTCATAGGGTTGCCTAGTTAGGCACTTTGAGCGCTCATGAGAACGATAAGATCGATTGACGTCCAAGACCGTTTGCGGTACGCTCACGCCTGACAGCGGAAACGATGCCAAAACCGAATCAGAATGCTAACGGGGCAGGGTCCCTGGTCAAGCATGCCCTGGCCGAACGCCTGCGCGACGAGATTGTCGCCGGACGGATCGCCCCCGGTGTGCGCATTGTCGAGGGCACGTGGGGCAGGAAATTCGGGGCGGCGCAGGCTTCCGTCCGCGAGGCGATCAACATTCTCGCGCACGAGGGTTTTGTCACCAAGGCCTCCGGGCGCAGCGCTCGGGTGGTCTCCCTCAGCGAACAGGATGTGCTCCAACTATTTGAACTGCGAGGAGCGTTGGAGGGTCTTGCGGCGCGCCTGGCGGCAGCGCGCGGCGCGGACGTCGCTCAACTGGAGCATGTCCTGGTACGAATGCGGCGCGCCTCGCGCTCCGGCAACGCCGATGAGATTCTCGACGCGGATCGTCAATTTCATCTGGAGCTCTGCGATCTTTCAGGCAATCCTCATCTGCAACAACACGCGCGCCGGGTACTGCTGCCGCTCTTCGCATTCGTCCGTATGCGGGTGGTCGCCACCGGACAGAGTACATCGCCCTGGAACCGCGGACTCGATGCGCACCAACGCATCGTCGATCTTATTCGCGAACGCGAGGGGGAAGTAGCGGAGCAGTATGTGCGCCGCTTGATGGCGCGTTTTGGCGCTACAGCTTATCAAGACTGGCAAAAAGGGCCTCCGCAAAAGAAACACCGCGCCGCCAAACGCAAATAAGTGAAAAACCCCATTGTGTTCTTCGCCAGTGCTCTCTTTGTAGGAGTGGTTCCGACCAAAAGGCAAAAAGAAAGGCCACGACTCGATTGCTCGAGTGTGGCCCCAAGGGTGCTTCGTTTGCAGACGAGTCTTACCTCGTCTTTGTTTTCGCGGCCCGGAACGACTTCCGTCCGCTGCCGCTGATGTGAGCCTGGATCCCACCGGCGCTGGAAAGGACAACTTGCGCCTTGCCGGTGCTGGTGCCAGTACCCGTCAGGTTGATTTGAGGAGTTCCACTGTTGTACGCCCTGCTTTGGACGGTCACCTGTTCACCTTGCGCGCCGACAGCCGTGGGCGCAAATTGAACATTGAATGTGCACGTTGGAGAAAAGGTCAGCGTGTCCCCCGCCGCGCAGGTACTGCTCCCCAGAATGCTGAATGCGCGGTTGCTATTTTTGATGGTGAAGTCCGGGCGCGAAAGCGTCAGGTTCTGGTTGCCAATGTTGGCCACCGTCGCCGTCTGCGTTTGGCTGGTACTGTTCGTCGCCTGGTTTCCAAAAGCAAGGGTCGTACTATTGCCATTCAGGAAGATGAGACTGTTGCTGTTTCCATCGCCAATGTTCGCAATGACGAAGCTCTGCGAACCGGCGGAGCTGACGAGCGCACTCGGAGCCACAAGCGAAGCCCCGGCAAAGCTGAGCAGGTGGCTGTTTCCGGTTGCGGACATCACGGTGATGGTGTTGGCGTTGCCATCGAGAATATAGAGGTTCTCGGCAGCATCGAAGGTAAGCCCGGTGGGATCCGCCACGCCCGCAACGCCCACGGCACTGGCGTTGCTTCCGTTGGCCGGAACTTTCACCAGCTGGCCGGCGGTTGCCGAGTCTCCTCCGTCCCCAATCCACAAGTTTCCGTTCAGGCTATCGGCTGCCAGCGCCTGGGGAAAGATGACGTTGACGCCAGGAGTCGGGAGGTTGATGGCTGAACCGTTGTAGGGCACTTCTACCACGTAACCGGGGTTGCCGCTGCTTGCGTCTTCGCCGGCCTGGCCCGAGTCTCCAATGTACAAGTCGCCCAGGACATCAAGCGCAAGCGCGATTGGGTGTTGCAGCAGAGTGCCGGTGTTCAGAACATACGGCGCTTTTCCAGTGGTAGTGGGCACTACCACGACTTCACCCAGGTTGTAGTCAGCGATGAACAAGTCCCCTTCACCGTTCATGGCCACGGCGCTGGGAGCCGAAAGTGGAATACCTCCGGTGGAAACCTGGTTAGGAGAGGACCCACTTAGGCCGTTGACGGAAAAGACTGCGCCGCCAGCGAGATCCGCCACATAGACTGTCTGGTCAAATCCCGAGGCAGTGATGCCCTGGGGTTGTATCAGGCCCAACGCTGTAGCATTGGCGTCGAGCGGGTAGGTAATCTGCGCGGACGAATTACCTGTTTCATAAACCGGCGTGGAATCGAGAATGGCGGTTTTACCAGCGGTGGTGGGGCCTTCTACCTGGATGGCCGAGATGCGGGTGCCGGTGTATTGCGGCGTCGCTTCGAACGTCTGGACACATGCGTAAGGGGCGTACGCAGTGGTGCCGCCAGAGATTGGGTTTTTGCAGTTGCCGGTGGTGGCTGGTGCGACATCCGCAAGAGCATGATTGCTGCTCGTGCCCAGGTCGCCGACGGTCACCGCGCGGAAACCACCAAAGGTGGCCGGGGCGTTGAACTCGATGTTGAACAGGACGGCGCTTCCTGCGCCAGAGACATTCGCACCGCCCAGGTAGACCGGATTGCTAAAGTTGAGCTGGGTGACAAAGCCATTAAAGGTTTGACCGGCCACATCGATGTTGCCGTTGGGGTCCAAGGCCATGTTGTTCAGGTTTTGCAGGTTTGAGATGGGAATGAGGTAGGGAGTCGCCGGAGACGCTGCTGGGATATCGACCACTGCGTTGCGGCCGCTGGTCAAGGTCGCCAGGACAAAAAGGTCTCCTGCGGGATCAAGCGCTACTCCTGACGGCGCGGACAGGTTGAACGATCCCACGCTCACAGGCTGGGCGTTTCCGCCAGTAGCCGGCACCTTGTAAATGCCACCACTGTTGGCGCCGCTGTCGACAAAGTAGAGGTTGGAGCCGGCGTCTCTTGCCAACGCCGCAGGAGTAAAGCCGAAAAGGCCTGTCTTCACCGTCTGCAGGGTGCCGCTACCGGCGGCGAGCGAGTAGATAGCTCCCCCGCCAAAGATTTGGCTCACGCCGATGAACAACGTGTTCGAGCTGTCGATGGTCAGTGATGTGGGCAGAGTTATCTGAGGTCCCGAGTATAGCTGGGTGACGTTGGTGGTGAGGCTTCCATTGCTATTTGCCTTCACTTCGAGGATCCGCGAGTTGAACCCCAGCCCAAAGTTAACGGGCGTATCGCAAATGTAAAGGTCACCCGAAGCATCGACGGCAATGCCCTCCGGAAATGAGAGGTTGGCGCTTCCGGTGTTCACCTGAGTGAAATTCACCTGGCCGGGCAGGCCCGGAGTCGCTTGCAGGATTCGGCTGTTGAAGGTATCGGCTACATATACGGTGCCGTTTGGGGCGACTACCACTTGCAAGGGATTGAAGTTCCCGGTTCCGATCGTTTGTTGCGCGTCGACTACCACTGCAGGCGCCGCGGCCAAGGCATGAGAGGTACACAATAGAGTGGCAATCGCGGGGATGGAAGATACCCTCCGCGCCCACTCAAAATGTTTTTTCCTAGTTGATGGCATTTCTGCTCCTTTTGCAATCTGGGGACAACCCAGGTATTTGCATTCACCTGGGCCGCAATATGCAACCATCATCCCGACGAATCTTACTCGGGTCTGTAAGGGGGGAGATTGCTATTTCTGCGACAGTTACACATTAAGAGATGTAAGCAGGGTGAGGCCACTGATTAAGAGAGCGTGCGCTCACAGCCGTACCCACGCTTGGTTACCAGGTATCCTTGTTTTCAGAAATTCACAAATCCGAATGGAGGGTTTAGGCCTTTAGATAGCGGGCGCAGAGCATGTCTGCAACTTTCGGGTGAGTTGATGCCTGACTAATCGCAGAGTGCTTTGGTGGGGGCTTCGCCCCTTCTTTTTCGGCCCACGTATCCCGGATTTGCTGTCGAGGTCGGTCGCGTTGAGCGACTTCATGCGGCTTTCTTTGAGAGAAAGCCGCACACGCACTCATCGGTAATGTTGTGTGGTCGGAATCCGGGCAACGCTTCCGCGAACATGGGGCACCCCGGTAGTGTTGTTGGGGTGCTTCGTTTAATTTGTGAGGGCGAAGGCAAACAGCGCGGAGCCTGCCGGGATGATTACGTACTGCTTGCCGTCAAGCTGGTAGGTGATCGCTGTAGAGTAGATGGCCGCGCCTAGTTGCACGTTCCATAGATCCCGTCCCGTGCGTGCGTCGAGAGCGATGAAATTTCCGTCGGACTCGCCGGCAAAGACTAGCCCACCGGCGGTCGAGAGTGCTCCGCCATTGGGATTGCTGAAGTATTTGAACTCCCACTTTTCTGCTCCGGTGCTGGCGTCGAGGGCTTTGAGCGCTCCTCTAGGCCTCACGATCGGATCGGGCACGTAGACGCTGCCCAGAAAGTCGTGGCCCTCGCGATAGGTCTGCGGTGCGCTGGTGAAGATGTCACACTCGTCTGAGGTGGCCACATAAAAGAGCCTGGTATCGGGGCTGTAAGACGGTGAAAACCAGTTGGTGAGCCCAAGCGCGCCAGGGCACACCCGGTTGCCTTCCGGGCTTGGGACGAGATTGGTATTCAGTTGCGGCCTCCCGTCCGGCCCGATGCCCGTGGCCCACGTCACCTTACCAAATGCGGAAGCCTGGAGAAATTTTCCGTTGGTTCGGTCGAGGATATAGAAAAATCCGTTGCGGTTTGCTTGCAACAAAAGCTTTCGAGGCCGGCCGTCCCATTGCTCATCCAGCAGCACAGGAACTTGAGTGGCATCGTAGTCGTACAAATCGTGAGGGGTGAATTGAAAGTACCATTTCAGCTGGCCAGTGTCGGCATCGAGCGCCAGCATGCTGTTGCTATAAAGATTGTCACCGCCTCGTGCACCGCCATATCCGCTGGGCGACGGGTTCCCCGTGGGCCAATAGATAAGGTTCAACTCCGGATCGTAGGAGCCGGTAACCCACGCCGGTGCTCCACCAGTCTTCCAGGATTCACCGGCCCAAGTGTCATGCCCCGGATCGCCGGGGCCGGGAACGGTATCAAAGCGCCATCGGCGGCGACCGGTGTCAGCATCGTACGCATCCACAAATCCGCGAACTCCATATTCGCCGCCGGAAATACCAACGATCACCTCGTTCTTCACCACCAATGGCGCGACGGTGAAGGCATAGGCGGCGTTGGAGTCGGCGGCCTTCACGTCCCATAGCAGGTTCCCCGTCCTGGTGTCCAAGGCGATCAGGTGCGCGTCGAGTGTGGCCATGAAAAGCTTGTTGCCAAGGATGGCGAAGCCGCGGTTCACCATGCCACAACAGGGCTGAAGCTTATCCGGCAGGTCTCGCTGATAGCGCCAGATGGCACGTCCAGTGCGCGCGTCGAGGGCGAAGGCACGGTCATTTTGCCCGGTTCCATACAAGACGCCGTCCACCACCAGGGGTGTGGTCTCGAACTGCCCGAGGTCAGCCACCTGGAAGGTCCACTTCATCGCCAGATGCGATGCGTTTCCGGTATTGATCTGGTTCAACGCGCTGTAGCGCCAGCCGTTGTATCGCCCCGAGTAGGTGAGCCAGTTCTGCGGTTCGTGATCTGCCCGGAGCAAGCGCTGGTAGGTCACCTGGGCAGGCGCGCGCGCTGCTCCGCTGAGGAGCATAGCCAACGATAGCGCGATTGTTTTTATCACTCGGGTCTCAGACCTTCCAGGTAAGCCACCAGATCCTGAAGCTCCGCGGGGTTAAGCCTGTCCTCGGAATAAGTGGGCATAAGAGACTTGCGCTCGTGGGTTACTTCTCGCAGATTTTTCTTGAGAAAGAATTGCAGCTGTTGGTTGGTATCAATCAATTGCAGTGAGAAGGTATCTTCGTTTTTGGCCACGCCGACAATTTTTTGGCCATCGGCCGTCACCACTGTCACCGTGTCGTACACCAAGGGCAAGCCATAGTGATTGTTGGGATCGAGCATCCCAGTGGAGAGTTCTTTGCTGGGCTGACGAATGGAATCGATCAAATAGTCCGCGGAGCGTGCCTCTCCCACACGAGACAGATCCGGACCAAGCACTCCGCCGCGGCCTTGCACCATGTGGCAGGTCGAGCAGCCCGCGGTTTGCCAGAAAATCTTTTTGCCTTTCATGGGATCGCCGGAGACGGCCACGGTCCTTGCCGGCGAGAGCGACCGAACATACGCCAGGATGGCCCAGACCTCGGAATCGTCGAGGGCGTTGGCAGGCATCTCGGTTCCGGGCACTCCGCGCGTCACGGTGCGGAAAAGATCCGCGTCGGTCGAGCCGTGAACCCAACGGCCCGCGGTCAGGTCCGGTCCCCGGCCTCCGCCGTGGGCGTTTAGTCCGTGACAGGGCGAACAGTTTGCGCGAAAGAGCGAAGCTCCTTCCTGAATGGCGCGCGGATCGCCTGCAACTGGATTGGTCACTGCTTTCTCTCGTGACCTCGCACTCAGCACAAGGGCCAGGACGGCGGCGGCCAGGAGCGATATTAGTTTGGCTTTGGTCATATAGGGGGGAGAGCAGTGGAATCCCACATCTCGCCAAAAACGAGCGAGATGCCCCGAATTTCCTGGTACGCAGCTCTCGAAAAGACCGCGTGTGCGCCTTTCATTAAGGAAAGGCGCAGGAAGTTCAGGGAACCCACGAAACCACACAGTAAATCGGGGGGGTGGGGCACCCGGGCTTTGTTGCGGGGATGGTTTTGGGGGCTCATATCTGGGGTTTCTCGTAGTGGGCGATCAGGCTTAGCAGGAAACACCAGAGCAGGATGTCCACAGTGTAAGCAAAACTCAACCGCAGGACGACGCTCATGGTTTGCTCCACTAGCCCCGCCTCCGGTGTCCACTCTGCGATTGCCCAGGTAAGGGCCGGTGCTCCTAGCCCACAGACGAGGACGCTCAGCCAGTAGAACCAATGCCGGTATACATGTTTGGCCTGTTTGATCCGATCCAGTCCGCACGCGCTCGCCTCCATCGCCAACGGCAGCAGCAGACCGGCCAATATGCATTGGATACAGTCATAGATATGTTCCTGCCAGGCTACGAGACTGGAATAGCCGAGATGATGGCGCAGCCACGGCGGCGATTGAGAGTTCCAGTAGCCGGCATAGATCGCTTCGTGCGCACGTAGGGCGCCTATCGGCTGCAACAGCAACCACCACAGTGCTAAGAATACAGCCAGCAGAAGACAGCTTAGCCACCAGGGCGGACGCGGCGCACACGGTAAAAGATGGCGACAAGTGGCGATGTAAAGCCACAGAAAAACCACCACCAGCAACACACCCGAGAGAATAGAGAACACGAACTGCCAGCTATGAGAGTCGGGAATCTGCAGCCAGCCGGCAGCCAGCAACATGAGCAGAAAATTGCCCACCCATTGGAACCAGAAGAGACGACCTTTCAATTGCGAGAAGGCTTGGCGAATTGCCTGCATCATTTTGTCTCCTCTACCTGCAGATGCAGCAGATCGCTGGTTGCCTGTATACCCGGCTGATACATCGGCTGCACGTTGGCCGGGCTGATGGAGAAGCTTCCCGGGTTCACCACCTTGAGTAGATAGAAGGATTCGTGACGGCCGGTAGACTCAGTCGCAAAGAGGGCGGCGCGGTCATCGTAGAACTCCCGCCGCGTGTACCAGTACTCCCAGGTTTGCGGCTGGTCGAGAATTTTGTAGCTATCCTCCTGCTGCACGAACTCGGTGCCCGCCGGAATTGGGTCCTCAATGAGAAGATACTTCGCAGGCGAGCCATTGACCGCAATGTGCACTGCCAGGGTGTCTCCCACATTGACGGGCCCCTTGAGTGGGTCGAGTTGATAGACAATCTGTCCGTCCTTGGTAGTGGGGCTCAGCTTGAAGTAGTCGCGGGTCAGGTTGAGCGATAGCGTGCCCTGCTGATAAAACTTTTGCTCGGTGGAATAGTACTTACCCTGCACGGACCAATAGGCGCGACCGGTTCCGTGCTTGCTTATTTGGACCACGTTGCTGCCAGGGTGAAGCTGGGCGGCGGCAACATCGATCGAAAGGTCGGCGCCGGAGACGGCGTCCGCCGCGGTGAAATGGCGCTTGCCGATGGACCCGCCGTTGAGCACAACGTCCACGTCGAAATCTGCGTTCAGCTCCTGAGATGCGGCTAGATAGTCGACCAGTCCAAAGAGCACCATGGCGGTTTGTTCCGTCGAACTCCACCAGTATCCGTCATTGCGATTCAGCACCAGCCACTGCGCCGCGCCTTCCAGCAGCGGGCTCTGAGGGTCGGCGTGAGTGAGGAAGCGCAAGGCGAAGGCAGTGCTCTCGGCGCTGTTGTCATCGTTGATGTCAAGCAGCGGGCTGTAACTCGATGGCCAGGAGACCAGCGTGCCGGCGCGCTGGGCTTTCGCCTCCAGCAATTGCGCGATCTGTGGCGCGCGGGTATCACCGGTGCGCTGCATCGCCATGCCGGTTAGCGCCAGCGCTTCCGGAGAAAGGTCGTTACGCCGCGACCAGAGGGTTTCAAGCGATGGAGCGAGATTTCGTGCGTCCGCCAGGCTGAGTGCATAAACCACGTACGCCCGCAGTCCAGGGATCATTCTGGGATGCTGGGCCAACTGCTTCTGCAAATAGCCGACTCCCCCGGCCAGGTTGGCATCGGCCTTGGCATATCCCGCACTCTTGGCCTCAGCCAGACCAGAGACAACATACGCAGTCATGAAGACGCGGCTGTTATCTTCCTTCCACCAGCCCCAGCCACCGTCATCATGTCTGAGGTCATTAAGGCGATCGAGGCCGGCGTTGGTCTTAGCCTGCAAGTCGGCCGGGCTGACGAGGCCGGAGAGGTTCAGCTTCTTGAGCGTGTCGGCCACTACCAGGTTGGGCAGGAAACTGGACATGGTCTGTTCGGTGCACCCGTATGGATAAGTGCTGAGATATTGGAGCGCGGAGAAGAGACTACCCGCGATGGATGGAGCGATTTCCAGATGCAGGGTGTGCGCGGCAGCATCAGTATTCGCGGGAAAGTCGATGTTCGTGTTGGCTGCCTGGTCCTGCGCGATGGCTCCCGAAGTGTTGATGGTACGCGGAACGCCGATGGGCTCAACCGGCAAGGTAAGCTCGAGTGCGTCGGACTCCTCATTAGTAAGGGCTTTGGCAAGCAGACGTGCGGTGCCGATCTGCGAGGCCTTGACTCGCCAGAGCGCTGAGGCTTCGCCCTTGCTGGGCACCGTAACCGATTGCGGTGCGCCACTTACCGGGTCTAATCCGTTAATTATGAGCGATAGCTGCACTTGCTTGGCCTGATCGAGGTAGTTATGAACGATGACCGGGATCGTTACCTCGTCCCCCTGGCGCAGGAAGCGCGGCGTCCCCATACGCACGATGATGTTCTTGCGCACCAGGACACGGTTGATGGCGGAACCGGCTTTTGAATCGAGCGTGATGGCGTGCACCGTGGTACGCCAGGTAGTGAGCGAATCAGGAAAGGTCAGGGTGATGTGAGCGTGGCCGGCGGCGTCGGTATGAACGGAGGGCGACCAATAGGCTGTATCGGGAAAAGCTTTGCGCACCCGCGGCTGCACCACGTCATTGCCTGGCTTTACCTGGGCAAGCTGCGGCCGGTAACGGGACGCCCGCTCGGCCAACTGAGGAGACTTGAGCCCTGCCCTGCCGCTGAAGTAATACTGCAGCGATGAGTCGATGGCGGCGAAGACGTAGCGATCAGGATAAAGCTTCTTGACCATGTCACCGCTGCTGTCGGGATAGAGAGAATAAATTGCCTCGTCGACGACTCCAAAACTAAAGTCGGCGCTGACCGGCTTACCCTGCCAGTCGCGGGCAAAGACGTCGTACCCAGCGGTCTGCTGCGGCTGAAAGACTTGTTTATCCGGGGTTATGTCGACTTGTAACTGTTGTTGTAGCGGAGGAACCTTGATGCTCAGGTTCGCCTGGTAAAGCTGGTCGCTGCGAATAAACGCGACATTCAACTCCAGGTTGGGCTGGGCATCCGGGGTAATGGGCAAGTCAAAGGTGAGCGATTTGCCGGGAGAAAACATCACCTTACGGAACTCAACCGTATAGCCAGTGGCAATCACCAGCGGGTGGAAATTGTCGACGTTCGACAGGATGCTGATGTGGGCCGTATCTCCAGGAGCGTAGGTCTTCTTGTCGGAGATGATCTGCACGGCGCGCGACTCACCTCCCCATCCTTCTTCGTTGCCACCCAACACCCACAGATAGGTGGAGTCGAACACGGTGCGCTTCTCGGGAGTCGTCGCGGTGGCTTCTACCTCGGTGTTGCCAGCGGCCGCTACTGGAATCGTAGCCTGAGCCTTCCCGCTTGCATCTGTGGTCACATCGGTAGCGGCTCCCCTTGTGTACTCGGTTCGGCCTTTTACAAATTTGTGGATGACCAGCTGAACGTGTACCTGGGTCTGTACCGGGTGGTTATCGTAGTCCACCGCGGTTACGTTAAAGACGGCAGTGTCGCCGGTGCGGATGGCGTAGCTCACCGGCTCCACGCGGATGCGGAAGGTGCCGCGGGTGGCGAGGAAGCGTCCACGGCCGGTGATCTCCCGGTTGGCTTGGTCGGTGACGGCGGCCTCCACGGTGTAGTCTTGGTCCATTGCATGGGTGGCGTCGGCTACGTACTGCGTAGGGACATTGATGGTGAGCTTGCCATTGGCATCGAGTTTGCCGGTTTGCTCGGATTGCTGGGCAGCGTCGTAGCCCAGCGAGGCATTGTCATCCCCGGCTCCCATGCCCGCCCCTTCATCGCCGCTGCCTTCGTCATCCCACCAGTAGTGCGGCGAATGGTAGACGCGGTACTTGACTGCGGCATTGGCGACGGGCTCGCCGAAAAAGTAGCGGGCATCGATCACCACCGGCATGGTTTCGCCCTGCAGCAGGCGCGCTTTGGCGGGGCTCACGCGCACCTGGTACTCCGGTTTGCGGTAGTCCTCCACGCGGAACGTGCCGGTGCCTGCGTCGTTATCGGCATCGTCTGGAGGCCCATTGCGCAGACGGATGGTGTAGTAGCCCAGGGTCGCGGTGGCCGGCAGGGTCAGATCGCCGTACACAGAACCTGCGGAGAGCGGCATATCCTTGTCGAGCAGGGCGTGGTCATCCTGGTCAGCGATGGTTACGTGGATGGTGCTGAGCTTAGGCAACTCCAGATGATTCTCCACCTTGGCGCGCAGAATCCCCTTCCAATGCACCACGTGGCCGGGGCGATAGACTGGACGGTCGGTGTAGATGTAGGAAGACCAGCGGCCTCCCTGAAAGCCGCTGAGGGTGTAGCTGCCGGGAGTAACGGCGGCCACGTCATCGCCTGCTGTGGCCAGCACCCAG
>CAZSUK010000517.1:0-10285 GCA_964609355.1 uncultured Acidobacteriaceae bacterium
TACCACCTCACGGCCTTCACTCTCGGCCTGACGGTGTTTATAGGGCTGGCAGGTACGGTGCTTGGAGCCATGACTGCCGGAATCCTCGGCCAGCGAATTGGCGGCCGTGAGGCGCTGCGCATCATGGCCATCCTGTACACCGTTTCCGCGCTGGGCTGTGCCCTGGCCTGGAACTGGCCGGCCCTGATGGTCTTCCGGTTCATTGGAGGGATAGGAATCGGCGGCTCCTCTGTCCTTGGACCCGTATATATCGCAGAACTGGCGCCGGCCAAGTGGCGCGGCAGAATGGTAGGCCTGTTTCAGATCAATGTAGTGGTCGGGATCCTGCTCGCCTACCTTTCCAACTACCTCATCTCTCTGCTTAACCTTGGCCTGCAGCAATGGCGTTGGCAGCTCGGGGTTGCGGCAATTCCTTCGCTGCTGTTCCTCATCATGCTTTATGGCATTCCCCGCAGCTCCCGCTGGCTGGTAACCAAGAACAAGACTGATGAAGCACTGCAGATCCTGAAAATGATGGGCTCTCCAGACTCAGAAGCCGAGCTGCGCGAAATTATCGACTCCATCCATCTGGAACGCGGCATGGCTGCCGAGCCACTGTTCAAGCGGGAATATCGCTTGCCTATCTTCCTCGCCGTCAGCATCGGGCTCTTCAATCAACTCGCCGGGATCAACGCGATTCTCTACTACTCGAATTACATTTTCGCCTCGGCCGGCTTTAGCCAACTGTCGAGTTCCCTGCAGACGGTGCTGATCGGTCTGATGAATCTGGCAGCCACCCTGCTGGGGATGTCGCTCATCGACAAGCTGGGGCGAAAAACGCTGCTTCTTATCGGCAGTGTGGGAATGACCATTTGCCTCTGCGGTGTCGCGGCGGTCTTCTACACCCAGACCCACGCCAGCGCCCTGGTTTGGCTGCTGGTTGGATATATCGCCTTCTTCTCCATTTCACAAGGCGCGGTCATCTGGGTTTACATCGCGGAGGTGTTCCCTAACCGGGTCCGCTCCAAAGGCCAGAGTCTGGGCTCATCGGCGCATTGGATTATGAACGCAATTATCTCCCTCCTCTTTCCCGTTCTGGCAAAGTATTCGGGGGGACTGCCCTTCGCCTTCTTCGCGGCGATGACGACCCTGCAGTTCTTTGTTGTGCTTTTTGTCTATCCGGAAACCAAGGGAATCACGCTCGAGCAGCTGCAACGCAAGCTTGGCATTGCGTAGCGGGTTTTGGCTCTCTACGTGATGGGCGCGGGATTGAACAATGCAAATTCATTGTGCAGACCCCAATGATCGGCCCAGGTTTGTTTGCGGCCGCTCGCTACTTCAAGAATCAGGCGGAAGATCTGCTCGCCTACTTGCTGAATCGTGGTGTCACCGGTAGCAATGCTGCCGGCGTCGACGTCGATGAGGTCGGACCACCGGTCCGCCAGTGCCGTGCGGGAAGACACCTTGATCACCGGAACCATGGCAAGCCCGTAAGGGGTTCCGCGGCCGGTGGTGAACACATGCATGTTCATCCCCGCAGCTAACTGGAGGGTTCCACAGACGAAGTCGCTGGCCGGGGTGGCAGCAAAGACGAGCCCCTTGGCTGTGACGCGTTCTCCGGGACCAAAAACGCCGGCCAGTACGCTGCTGCCTGCTTTTGCGGTCGAGCCCATCGCCTTTTCAAGGATATTCGTCAGGCCTCCGGTCTTGTTGCCGGGGGTCGGGTTCGCGCTTCGATCGGCGCCGCCGTGTTGGAGATAGGCGTCGTACCAGGCCATTTCACGAATCAGATCGCGCGCCACCTGCTGGTTGGCTGCACGCGCCGTGAGTAGATGAATGGCGTCACGCACTTCAGTTACTTCAGAAAACATGACGGTGGCGCCAGCGCGCACCAGAAGATCCGCGGCGTAACCTACCGCCGGATTCGCGGTTACGCCGGAGAAGGCATCGCTTCCTCCGCATTGCAAACCAACCACCAGGTCGGCCGCGGGCCGGGTTACGCGGGTTCGAGCATTTAGCTGTATCAACCGCTTTTCCGCCATCTCCATAATCGCCGTGATCATGTCACCAAAACTGCGATGCTGCTCGTCCTGCAAGCGGATGACGTAGGGGACGCTGGACAAAACGGGAAGACTGGAGGAGGGCAGCATCTGCGCAGGCTGCAGTTTTTCACAGCCCAGGCTGACGACCATCGGAGCCCCGCCCAGGTTCGGATTGAGGCTTAGATTACGCAGCGTGCGAATCGGGATTTCGGAGCCGGGGGCGCCGATCGCAACACCGCATCCATAAGGGTGAGTGATCGCAATGACATCGTCCACGTTGGGATAGCGGGACAGGATCTCCGATCGGATGCGCTTGACCGCGAACTCCACCGTGGCGGAGACGCACTGCACGGTGGTGGCGATGCCGAGAATGTTCTTCGTTCCGACGGAGCCGTCCTGGTTGAGAAATCCTTCGAAGGAGTATCCCTCGAGTGGCGGAAGCGGGGCCGGTACGGCGGTCGCAAGGGGCAGGCCATCGAGGGGAGGGGCTGGAGGCAGGGTCGTTCCTCCCTCGTGCACCCAGCTGCCCTGCGCGATCGGCCCCTTGGCGTATCCGATCAACTCTCCATAGCGAACGATGGGGTCGCCCTGGGCTATATCAGACAAAGCTACCTTGTGCGCCTCCGGGACGGCCTCCAATAGCGTCAGCCCGGAGTCGAATCGAGCCCCAGCCGGCAAACCACCCTCATTGGCGACAATCGCTACGTTATCCCGTGCATGGACCTGTATGCACCGGGGGTGCAATCTATTGTTGCCGGACATGCTATTCCCCGTTGCTGCTTTGTTGGTAAGTTACTACCCCGCGCGGTCCATGCGCAAAAGCAGCGGGCAGGTGCGATGGAGTTTTGCATGATGCACGAAAGAGTCGGAACCGGGCAGAAGAGGCGGGAGCTAAAGTCGTGGCAAGTCTGCACTGACCGGACCCTGTCCGGAATGAAGGTGCAGGCGGAGAAATTCAGCCACCGATTCGGTCAGTTTGCGCGGATACTCCGTCCGCACCATAGCCAAAGCTACTTTCCTGCTCAAAGGATGACCATCGACGCGGAAGAGTTCAAAGAAATAACTCTGATCACGCAAGGCGTGCACCGGCAGGATGGAGCAACCAAATCCGGATTCCACCAGCCGCTTGATCGCCTCCGTGTCATCTGCTTCCATCGTGACCCTCGGCGACACATTGAGCTCTCTGAAAAATTCGTCGATCACGCGGCGGATATTGCTGCGCTTGGGATAAAGCAAAAAGGACGAGCCTGCAAGTTCAGAGACCTGCATCGCACGAACCCGGCTGCTCCGAACCTTCTTGCTCGATGGCCGAAGCACGAGAAGCTCCTCGTCAAAGAGAGGAATGAGTTTGAGCTCTTCTTCGCTAACCGGAAGTGAAATCAGTCCGAGATCGAACCGGCGATCGAGCAGGCCGGCCACAATTTGTTCTGTCACTCCGACGGTTACTCCTATGTCGGCGTTGGGAAATTCCTTGCGTAGCTCGCGCAGCGGACCGCCGAGCTGATAGATCAGCGTGGTAACCCCGGTGGCAAATTGAAACGGGCGAATATCCTTTGCGCTCTCAAGCTCAAATTCCTGGGTGATCTGATTCATGAGCTTCACCACTGCCCGCGCATGTTCGGCGAGACGCAATGCGGCAGGAGTGGGAACCAGCCGCTTGCCTTTGTGCACAAACAGCTCGGTATGCACCTCGTTGGCAAGGTTGTGCAACTGGACACTGACAGCGCCCGGGGATAAATGAATGGTCTCGGCCGCGCGCGTCATGCTGGAAGAGTTCATCACCGCCAGAAACATTTCCAATTGATGCACGTCCATGTTGTCCTCCACTTACCCGCGGCCGCGGTTGCCTACTCCCCCGCGTTGTTTGGGATTCTACTCATGCTTTAGTTCTGTTCAACGAAATCTTTAATTTTTATCGTTTGACAGCCCTAGTGCTGATCCTCCAATGTCCATCGCTAGGCAGCCATTGTTCACGCATAGCTGCCGCAGAACGAACATCCGTACCCATTTGTGCCGATCTGGGTCGAGCTGAGCTGAGATACGGCGCAAGGGGAGCAAGAAGCGTGGTCGTGGGAGCCACGGGGTGCACGAACCGGAGTGTCCGGCGCCCGGAAGGAACATTATGAAGGCCAGGTTAGTATGCATTTCTATCGCTCTATTGTTGTTTCCATCGGGTGCGCTCGGGCAAGGCCTGGGTAGCATTGTCGGTACGCTGACGGATTCATCAGGAGCCGCCGTAGCCTCTGCGAAAGTCACCGCGACACAAACCGCGACCGGCTTAGCGCGCGAAGCCATCTCCAACAGCACCGGGTACTATGTTCTCTCTGACCTGAACCCCGCCGACTTCAGCCTGAGTATCGAGGCCCAGGGATTCCGCAGCGAACGGCAGGCCCTGACTCTGCTTGCCGATCAGACGCTTACGGCGAACTTCAAGTTACAGCCGGGAGCCACCACGCAGACCGTGGTGGTCGAAGCTTATGCCGCTCAGGTGGACACCTCGACCTCCACCCTGGGGCAGGTGGTGGAAAGGCAACGCATTGCCGGCCTGCCCCTCAATGGCCGCAACGTAGCCCAACTGGTACTGACGGTGCCTGGAGCCGTGAATGCGCCCAATGGGGGCGCCGATCAAGGTGCGACGAAAACCTTTCCCACCGCGGTGACCTACTCGACCAATGGTTCGCGGCAAGCGCAGATAAGCTACCTGCTGGACGGCGGCAACTATGTGGACGAATACACCAACGTAAACCAGCCCTTTCCATTCCCCGACGCGCTCGAGGAATTCAGCGTACAAACCAGCAACTACTCCGCGGAATACGGACAGAATGCCGGCGGGGTGGTGAACGTCGTCACCAAATCCGGAAGCAACAATTTTCACGGAGACGCATTCTGGTTTGTACGCAATCCTGTTTTCAACGCGCAGAATTTCTTTGCCACCCCAACCACCAGGGACCAGATCAAGCGCAATCAATTTGGGGGCACGCTTGGAGGGCCCATCCTGCGCGAGAAGATGTTCTTCTTTGGCGGCTATCAGCGCACCGCGTTCCGGAATGTAGTACTGGGCAGTTCAAAGGTGGTAGGCCAATCGGACATTAACAACTTCCTGTCCGCTCCCAGTAAGAGTTGCTCGACCTGCGGCGGCCCCTTTGGGGCTCCAGGCACCCTCGACCCTTCTGTAGCCGCCATGTTGGGCATCGATCCGACGACCGGGGCCTATCTCGGATCGTCGGCAAAGTACAGCCTGGATGGTCCGCCGCCGTCCGGATCCAATCCAACGGCAGCCTTCACCAAGCCCGACATAGAAAACTACGATTCAGGAATGGGGCGTTTTGACTATTCGCTGAGGCCGAGCGACCGGTTGACTGCGCGTTACGAGTACGACCGCTTCACCAAGGCTCCGGTCTTCAATCCACTGTCCCTGGTCGCCTACACCGATGCGACCTTTTCCATCGTGGCCCAGAACGCGCTTTTGCACGAGACCCATGTCTTCTCACCCAAGCTGGTGAATGACGCCCGATTCAGTTTTTCACGGGAAGTGTCCCACCGCGGCCCTGGATCCAATGCTGTCAGCGTGGCGGCTTTTGGCGTGCCCCTGCCGTTTCAGCCCAAGCCGGGCGCCATTCAGGGCATCGGCGTGGCCGGCGGATTCACCATCGGTGACAACCCAACCGGCTTGTTCACCCGCAACAATTTTGCCTGGAGCGACGACCTGAGCTGGCTGAAGGGAAACCACGACCTCCACATCGGCGGATCGATTGAGCGCTCGCAGGTGGATCTGAATAACCAATTCAACCAGCCGGGCATCTTCGGCTTTGGCACTCAGGACGATTACCTTTTTCCGGGCAAGAAGTTCGCCACCTACCAGCTTTTTCTCGCCGGCATTCTTTCCGATGGCAGCGGCGCCGGCAACGGCTACGCACTGCAGCAGGGAGCAGGAGAATTCAAGAACAACCGCAACACGTTCATGGGGATTTACATTCAGGACAACTATCATGCCAGCCGGCGTCTGACCCTCAACCTGGGCTTTCGTTACGAGCCTGCCCTTCCCTGGCGCGATACCGGGGACCGATGGGCCCAGGTAAACCTAACCGGCATGGCCGCAAATGTCACCTCGCGCGTTTATCCAAACGCGCCTCCGGGAATCTTTTTCTCGAGCGCGAACAACATCGCCAGCGACCCCGGCATGCCGAAGAATGCTCTCAATACCAGCCTGAAAGGCTTTGCGCCACGGGTAGGCTTTGCCTACGATGTGAATGGCGACGGCAAGACCAGTGTGCGCGGCGGATTCGGCATCTTCTATGACTCGCGTGTCATGGGCATGCTCAGCAACCGGTTTGTCGATGAATGGCCGTTCAGCCCGCAGTTCATCCTTTCCACCGCCGGCAACAGCGCTCCCAGTTCCTCTTCCACCGCCGGCTCGTTCAGTGATCCGCTTTGCACCCAGGCGGCCACCCAGGTAACGCTCAAGTGCAACGGAGTGCAAGCGAGCAGTTATCCAACCTTCCCCAGTCCTTTCCCAGCGCCCACCAATTTCCCCTACAATCCGCCTTTCAACGAGATCGCGGTCAGCTACGACCCAAGCGGCAAATACCACGTTCCGACAGAGTATGAATGGAATTTGACGGTCGAAAGACAACTCGCCTCGCAGATGGTGGCGCGCCTCGCTTATGTCGGCTCACACAGCATAAACATCCTGGAAACACAGGACTATAACCCAGGGGCGGTGAACACCACGGGAAAGGCCAGCACTGGCTCGACCAATCTTCTGGTGCATTCGGCCAGCGGAGGTAAATTCGGCACCAACACCTTCTCCACCGTGCAGGCTGATATTAACGACATTCTGGCAAGTTACAACTCGCTGCAAGGCTCGCTCGAAAGACGCGTGTCTCATGGAATCACTCTGCTCGTGAACTACACCTTTTCAAAAAATCTGGACGATCTGCCTTTTGGGGAAGGAGTCACTGGGTTTGACACAGGTTACTCGGCTCTGCCTCTGGGCGATCCCGACAGACACCGCTTCGACTACGGTCCTTCCAGCTTCGATCACGCCAACGTGTTCACTGCGTCGTACGTATGGCAAACGCCCAGCTTGCAAAACGCGGGCGGGTGGATGCGCCACATCTTTGGGGATTATGAGTTTGCCGGCATCGTCTCCGCAGCCAGCGGACGTCCCATCACGGTTTTGCAAGGTACAGAGATCTCGGGAACGGGCATCGGCAATGATCGTGGAACGCTGATCCCGGGCAACAATCCTTATGGCAAAAGCTCTTGCGCCGGCGTCACCGCATCTTGCGTAAGCTGGCTGAACCCAAGTGCTTTTCAACCCACAAAGACAGCGAGTGGAGCCAATAATCCAGCCATCTTCGGTACCTTCGGCAACATCGGCAAGAACCCTTATCGCCTGCCCAAGACCTCGGACTGGGACGTACAGCTTTCCAAGTATTTCATCGTGACCGAACGCTTGCGGGTTCAGCTCCGCGGGGAGTACTTCAACGTGCTCAACCATCCCAACTTCGCTCCGGAGAGCGTCAGCACGGGAGCCGTAAACAGTACAGATCAGATCAGCGGCTTCGACAAACTCAACAACAATTCTTCATTCGGCACCTTCCGCGCGGGCCAGGCCGGCGACCCACGCATCGCCCAACTGGCGGTAAAGATCCTGTTTTGAGTGACGGGGTTTCGTGGGGGTATCCGCCGAATTGCGGCCAGCAGGACGCACCCCAGAGACGGCTTCTTCGGTCTGGGCTTAGAGTCTGCGTGAAACTGGGTTCTGGAAGGACACGGCTTCAGCCCCTGAATCGATCCTGGGGAGATGGAGACGGCAGTGAGTGCGATGTACGATGCACGCCAGCGGACGGTCGAGTTCGCTGTGGACCTGAGACAATCCGCGGAGATGCATCGCGCGATTTACCGGGCGATTCGCGCCAGAGATGCGGTAGGCGCGCGCAAAGCAATGGAGCAGCATCTGCTTCTTGCGGAAAGCGCCCAGGTGAGCGAAGCAGCGCTCCCAAGCCACAACGGCGCGCGCCGGCGCAGCACAAATGGGCGTCAGCGAACAGGGGAAAGCAAACGCCGGGCCCGAGCGGGCGAATAGATAAGCTTACTTCTATTGAACGTTTGCCTGCTCGAGCATGATCAGGGGTGGCCCACTTGCAACTTTCACTGCGAAGTCATGTGTAGTTACGGTCGCATTGCTGATCGTCATGCCCTGCTGCGCGGTGATATGCATGCCAGTCAACGCAATCGACGTGATCGGACTTTCAGGCAGGCCAACGATGAATCCCGCAGTTTTCGCACCCGTCGCGTCCAGATTGGTAATGCGGATATCGTGAAATCGCGGAGTGAGCCGCGTCACCGGCTGCGCTGAGTCGTGGTCCGGAATATGCGGGTAGTACTCGGTGATCAGGATGGGAGTCCCCACGTCTTCCATGGTCAAATCGCGAAAATCAAAATTGCCGATGTCGCCGCCGCGATCGCGATTCGATTTCATCCGCACCCCGTTCGCCGTTCCCTTGAAGTGCACGCGGGCTACATGAACGTTTTGCACGCCGCCAGATACCTCGCTGCCAATGGAAAGACCATGCCCGTGCAGAAAGGTGCAGTCTGAGATGGTGATATCTCTGCTCGGCGCATCCGGCCCAGGTGAGTTGGCCTGGCCGGATTTTATGGCTACATCGTCGTCTCCTACATCGGCATAGACGTGCTCGATTCTGACATTGCTGGAGGAGAAAGGATCAATCGCATCCGTGTTCGGGGAGGAGGGATCCGCCAGTACTTTGATATTGCGGATCGTCACATCGTCTGAATAGTAAAGAACAATTTGCCAGAACGGTGAGTTCTGCACCGTCACACCCTCCACAAGAATCTTGTGCGCGTGATCAAACACAACCAGACGCGGCCGTAGCATGCCCTGCCCCATGATGCCGTGGTCGGCCTGGGCCCGGGCCTGCTTCCACCAACTCTCACCCGCGCCATCGATCACGCCGCCGCCCGTGATCGAGACGTTGCTGGCATCGACCGCGCTCACCAGCGACTGCAGACCAGGGTTTCGGAACTCGGTCTTCTTTGGATAATCGTCATGGTTGCTGGAGCCCTGGAGCGTGGTGCCTGGCGCAATCTCGAGATCGATATTGCTCTTGAGGACGATCGGACCGCTCAGAAAGGTGCCCCTGTCCAGCAGGACCTTGCCTCCGCCCTTTTGGGCACACGCATCGATGGCTGCCTGGATCGCGCTTGTATTCATGGTGGTTCCGTTGGGGGTTGCGCCGTAGGCGCGCACATTGCAAATGGCGGCGAGGGCGTTGCTCCCGGCCACTAGTGCAGTGGCGAGAATTATGCAACGGCGCCTTCCTGTGGCCATGGTAATTTCTCCCTGTGGTCGAAAAGGAGTGATGTGACCTCCGGTGATGAGGGTAAATCCTTTTCCTGGGTGTTGGCTAGAATCAGCAAGCCACCAGTGCTAACGAGAGTGTGTGAGTATCGAGGAAAGAAACCGCAGGTCTTAAGGGTGGGATCGACGGCTTCTGGCTATTTCGCCTTCTTGTTGTTATCGAATTTCTGCCGCCGATCTCTCTGAGAGGCTTAAATCCTTTGTTTCATTAAGGTGCTCAAATTTTTTAATTATTTATTTAAGCATCTTGCCTTCAACATAGGTGGTCGCTCGGCCGGGCGCCAGCCAGGTTCATGGTCGCGATCGGCACATTTCCACGTGGCCGCGATTCCGCTGGTCCTCGGTAGTGAGTTCTGCCGAGCTGTGCAGTCGCCGTATAAGCCTCCGCCTGGCCGCGCAGCCTCAAAAAAATAGCCGCAAAAAGCGTAAAAAGCCCCTTTCTTACGTGCAAGCTTGCCGGTTTTTTCGATCACGGAGGCTTTGCTACAAAATCTCGCGAGGAGAACACGGGGCACGCGGCATTGATGAATATTCGATATCCACATCGAGCAAAGTAGTGCCTTCACACTAGATCGAAGGCAAACATTACTGTAGTTTCTTGGCTATTTTCTTGAAGGTGGCACCTCCACAGTAACAAATGAGACGCTTTCGGCAAGTGGATAACAATGAGAAACTGGCATATATGGAACATTTCGTTGTCATAGCCTTCTACAGCCTTCTTGCTTTTGTAGCAGGTCTGTTCAGCTGGTCATTTCTGCCCAGCTACATGCAAGAGAGAGGCAAGAACCTTGCCACAAAGGAAGATATACAGGAGCTGGCCAGGCAAACGGCGATACTCACCCAAACGACAAAAGAGATCGAAGCAAGAATTTCAATC
>CAZSUK010000518.1:0-14819 GCA_964609355.1 uncultured Acidobacteriaceae bacterium
GATCGTGCTGCAAGCGGGTTTCACGTTGCGGATCCAGGTTCAATGGGCGCATCGATGAAAGCACCTTCAAACGCGATTCAGCCGCTCCGCCGCACCTTCCACCAAGGACTGCAAAAGTTCCGCGATTCCCGCGCAATGTGACAGGTTGGCACTCTGTCCGGCCCAGAGTGCGAGCAGGTCAGATCTGTCAGCCTTTTGCGCGTTGAGTGCCAGGCTACGCATAAGGACCCTCTGCAATGGATAGGGCAGTATCGCAGTGCCTGGCTCATTCAGCATTTGCAGTAGTTCATTATTTATGCCTCGCGCGAGCCTGCCTGTGAAACCTTGCGTGAGTGCGGTCTGTGCGGCCTGGCCGCTGAGAATGGCTTCGCGATGTAGCGGGTGCGCGCCGGATTCCTCGCAGGCGAGAAAGACCGTGCCCATCTGTACGCCTTCGGCTCCCAGCGCGAAGGCTGCGGCAATGCCTCGAGCATCGGCTATTCCGCCGGCGGCCACAACCGGAACCTTCACCGCGTCTACCGTCTGCGGCACGAGTGAGAAGGTTCCGGTCAGAGAGTCTTGTGCCGATCTTAGAAACGACCCGCGATGTCCGCCCGCCTCAAAGCCCGAAGCAATCACCACTTCGACTCCAGCCTGTTCCAGAGCAAGGGCTTCGTCCGGCGTGGTGGCCGTTCCGAGCGTAACGATCCCTTTCTTCCTTGCCTCGTCTAAAATCTCTTTCGGCGGAATACCGAAGATAAAAGAGAAGGTCGGAACGTTAGCATCGAGAAGCACGCGCGCCTGATCTTCAAATCGAATCGGCTGGTACGGTGCAAATACCGGTTGTGTGCCGCCGAGTGCCTTGATGTGTGGCGATAGGTGCGACAGAGCACGGTGGAATGCGGCAGCGTCCGATGTGGGGGCTGCCGCATCGTCCATCGAAACCCACAGGTTCATCGCAAAGGGCTTCGCCGTCAGCGAACGTATTTCGGCGATCACATCTCCAATCGCGCGCGGTTCAAGACCGTGCGCGCCGAAGGATCCGAGGCCTCCGAAATTCGATACGGCGGCGGTAAGTCTCTGCGATGAAAGACCGCCGAGCGGGCCCTGGATGATCGGGTACTCGATCCCCAGGGCTTCTGAAACGCGGGTTTGATTCCACGCTTTTGCCATCTTCGAGTTCACCATTTGCCAGAGTGCGCACCACCGTCCACGTGCAGCACTTCCCCCGTCACATGACGGGCCTCTGTGAGATAAACAACCGCGCCCGCAATGTCATCCACGTCTGAGATCGTACCCATCGGTGAGAGCGACTTCAAAAAATCTTTGGGATTGTTCTTGTGTAGGGGAGTATCCACGCTACCAGGAGCGACGATGTTGAAGCGGATGTGTTGCTTCGCATACTCGCTCGCCAGACTCCGGCTAACCGCTTCAAGACCTCCCTTAGTGATCATGGGCACCGAAACGGTAAGGCCGGAGATTGGGTTCACAACCAGCGAGCTGGTAATGCCGACCACACTGCCACCGGTTCTTTGCGCAAGCATCTGCTTCACGGCGCCCTGCGTCACGTAGAGAAAACCCTCCAGGTTTGTGGTTGAAAGCGCCTTGAAGTCCTCGGCCGTGTAGTCGGTGAAGGCTTTGGCGAAGAAGATACCTGCGTTGTTCACCACCGCGTCAATCGATCCAAACTTGCTGATCGCTGTTTCTACCACCTTGGCGGCTACGGCGCTGTCACCGATGTTACCGTCCACCATAACGAGCTGGCCGGATTCGGTAAATGCGCCGGACTTCGTGATGTTACGAGAGTTGGCTACGATGTTGTAGCCGCGATTGAGAAACGCCTGCAGCACACCCGCCCCAATGCCTTGCGATGCCCCGGTTACGATGACTGTCTTCTGTTTGCTTCCCATTGTCAGCCTCCTTACGGCTGTGAATACATCCATAAGAGTACCGGCGGGGTGATAGATATTCGTCGTATATTCCAATCAGATGATAGGAGGCACCTATCGCAGTGGACTATGGGTAACGCGTCTTCTGTCGAATCGCGGGCAGTTCTTCCTCGAGCAGTTCGAGGAACGATTTGAGCGCGATCGAAGGTTCCTTCTTTCGCCATGCAGCGACAAAGTCGATGCGAACGTTGTCAGGTTGCAGGCGGAAGAAGGAGACGTTGTCCGCGCGCAAATTGCGAGCCGATGCAGTAACAATGGCAACCCCTTCATCGGCCTCGACGGTAGAGAGCACTGAGTGCATATTGTTTAGCTCATTGTGCAAACGGGGCGAGAAGCCGTTGTCATTGCAGGCGCGGACGATCGTGTCGAAGACCTCCGGAGAACTGGCGCGCTGAAAGATAACGAAGCGCTCACTTGCAAGGTCCGCGATGCGGATGCGCTTCGCGGTGACTTTGCGGGCTCGGGGGAGAGCCACGACCAGGGGCTCGCGAAAGATCAGGCGCGACTCGTACGACGCACTGCGGTCGGCGGAAGGCGGACGTGTAAATCCGATGTCGATCTCTCCCCGATCAAACGCGATGTCCTGTCCGCTTGGCACATTTTCTTCAAGACGCAACGCGACTCCTGGATGGCGAGCCTTGTAGGTACGTAGCAGGTCGGGGAGAAACGAACAGGAAGCAAATCCCATGAAGCCGATTCCAAGCCTGCCTATTTCGCCCTTGGCAGCACGCTGTGCCGTTGCAATGGATCGCTCTGCCTGCGCCAGAGTCTTGATTGCTTCTTCATAGAAGACCTGCCCTTCAGGAGTAAGCCGGGCCGCGCGACCGTCCCGCGAAAAAAGTTTGATTCCGAGCTCGCTCTCAAGATCGGATACCGCCTCGCTGATCGAAGGCTGGGTAATATGCAGGTGCCGCGAAGCCTCCCGATACCCCTTCCACTGGACAACCGCTGTGAAATAACGAAGATGCCTTAATTCCATCTGATAGGCGCTCCCTATCAATGGATTAGACCATGTCGCCTGATTGCGGCCTACCGGGAACAGAGACCGTGTTACGGACGCGGTATGCCTACGTCCTATCCTGCTGAGACTCCATTCTGACTGGGGTCTCACGCAGACACTCAGCTCGGGTAAAAAAATAAAAGTGCGCAAAAAGGGTCCCTTCTAATGTGGCGGCTTGCCGCTCCTTTCCGATCTTTTGGCGATCATTTGCCGATCGGGGACGCTTTGCTCAAAAAAAATCTTCAGGAGAATTTCTAAGGGGCAGAATGTCGCCTTGCGTATCGGGGCGGCAGGGACCGGTGATTGAAGACGTCGTACCTGAATTGGGCTGTGCTGCCGCCGTCTACCTTGGTGATCTTTCCTTCCGCGTAAATGATCCCAACAGTAGTGCCTGCGTCAGTCTTTGTAACAGATACTATTTCATCGGGGTCATTTGGTCCGGGATTAACCCTTAGGCCGCCAACGGTCAAGGGCGTTCTCTGTATCGTTCAAGATAGCTTCGATCTTGCTGTCGCTGTCTTGGACAATACCTCGTATCTGCGGCTTCCGATCCTGGTTTCGGTCGACCTCTACACCTTTGAGGAAGCATCGAAACGGCAGGCCAGCCGCTCGAACTAACGGGAAGCCTGCGAAGACGGAATTTCGGCAACTCTACACTTTTCACCAAGCGATCGGCAGGACAACTTACCGAAAATGAGACTCTGCGGGAGTTTAAATCGGACTGAAGGAGCAGCAGCGTACCTGACCAAAGAGGGTGGTCCAGCGGCTATGGTCACGCATTGTCATGTCAGTTAGCGAGGTGTAGACTTCACGCGTAGCAGGAGGGTCGCTATGCTCCTTCGCAAACTCCTCGCAATCACTGCAATCATCCTTTGCTCTGCTCTTGCTTCCGCCAAGAAAAAGGCAATTCTTCCGGCGGATGTCCTCCGCGCCAGGACGGTCCTCGTGATCGTCGATCCAACCGCTGGCGTAGATGTCAGGGACCCGAACGCCAATCGTGCCGCCCGCGCAGATGTCGAGAAAGCCTTGGATCAGTGGGGACGTTTTACGCTCGTGCAGGAAGGATTTACTGCAGATCTGGTCATAACGGTACGCAAGGGCAACGGTAAATTGATACAACCCACGATCGGTGGCACTCCGATCAATGGAACTCCTCCAGTGAGTGGGGGCACGACCAGCACCCCAACCCAAATGACGACTCGTGGGGCTGTTCGTTTGGGCCCGGGAAGCCCTAACGATCCCTCGAGCGCCGGAAATCAGCCTTCCACTCCCGGGCCGCAAATCGAGGCTGGCTCTCCGCAGGATATGTTCGTCGTTTATCGCGGAAGCATGGATGCGTACTGGTCTCCACTCGATGCCCCGGCGGTGTGGCGGTATTCAGGCAAAGATGCGCTCGCTTCGCCGTCGGTTCCAGCGGTCGAGGCCTTCCGCAAGCTGATCGCGGAGTCGGAGAAGGAACTGGCCTCCCATCCGTAGCCAGCGATCCCATGACGCGGAGCGATTGTAGGTTTCAGTTTTGGCGCGTGGACCGCAGGCATTGTTGCAACAAGCTCGGAACAGAACCTCCTGGAAAACGGGAATTTCGTAACTTGGCGTTGCGACGCCCGGGCCGCGCAAGAACTTACCTTTGCGGGCACCTCGTACATGGGTCCCTGCTTAAGGTGGGCAATTGATCTTCGCCGGGCACGCGGTGCTCGACTAGTTTTCAAAGTTCAGGTTGGTCGGACCTTCCGGGAGCCGCCTCGTAGATTTGGCGGTTGTAGGCACGTCTAAACCGACACTCTCGAACTTCACACCGTTCAGCCAAACCGATCCTGATTTGCTTAGGAGAATGCCAAAGGCTATGTGCGTCGCGTCTTGGGGTACGTCGAGAATCACTTCGTAATCCTGCCATGTGGTTGTGCCTTTAATTGGCCGGTCCCTCATGTTGTCGAAGCTGACGGCTGTGGAGCCCTTGTCAACCCTCATCCATAGTCCAGCCCAATCATCTACCTCTTCGGCTTTCACAGATGCTCTTAGTCTGACTCGCTTTCCGGCATATTGACCTGCACTAAATTCCTGCATGAGGGTGCCAAACCCTTCCATCGCTGACTGTTTGGCCTTCAAGTAAGCACTTGGGAAACCATGGTAGCTCGCCTGCGGATCTAGACCGGTCTCATAGTTGGTAGGGTTGCTTCCTGCCAGGCCCCAACCCTCAGGCGCAGCAGCAGTTTTGGGCGATTGGGTTTGCGCTGGTACGCGGATCGAAGCGAGCAGCATTAGGATGTAAATCCCACCTGCGAGGGTGATGAGCGTGGCACTCCAACGACAACGGCTCCCCTCGGTAGCAGTCAACATGGCGATGATCTCCTCTGGGAGGTTCGACGGACCCTCGATTGAAAGGATATCGAAGGTCACGCTGCCAAGCGAGCAAAACACGTGAGGAAGGCTTAGTTCGTCCAGCCTTGCGGTCCCGCGCTTCAAAATTCATATTGATCACTACAGCCACCTTCCCGTGAAATAAGCCTTTCAGCACGAACGTCAATCCATGGCTCAATCTGGGAGTGGTCAGAGGCTACCAGTAGTCGACAACACCGTTACTTCTGCTCATCTCACAAGCGAAACCGGCCATGCGCGTAGCAGTGCTTTCCCCGCCTATCTTGGACCAATCTCTAAAGCCGCCGCCGACCAGGTCAAGCCGAAACGACTGTGCCGTCAGTCGAGGATGATAGTCGACTCGAAGCCTCCAATGAGGAGCTTCTCGGAGACGTGACAGATCAGCGTTAGCTTGCTGAGAAGGCGACGTGTCTGCCGTGTCAACCACAAATCGAATATCTTTGCATACGGGCGATGACTGGAAGGCGCTCGAGAGGTCGGATGTAAAGCTCATCACGTCTGCAATGGCTTCCTTGCGACAATCATCACGTACTTCTGGAGCGCATTTGAGGTTTTCTATCCCAGCGGTTCGTGACCACTGTTGGTCGTAGAGAACGATACTTGACCTGCGCCGAGCGTTACATGCAGATAATGCCAACGTGCAGCAGATAATCGCAGAAGTTGCGGCTCTCTTTCCCCAAAGCGTTGTACGCATCATCGCGCTACCAGCATAGCAATCGAAGTGCTGTGAAAACCGAGAATCCGACTTTCCGGGTAATTCGCGTCATTACAAATAACGAAACACTGCCAAACGAGGAGGAGCAGCGACAACGGATCGACGGACTGGGATGATTTTGATGGCCAGACCGGCGCTGGCAGGACTGGGTACAACAAATTCGGCCGCCTGGTTTTTTGAGGTGACGGGAAGCCCCGCCTGATCCCCGTCGGCCAGTTAACCGCAAGATCGTAACCGGCCTATGCCGCCCAGCTTGCCCTGACACTGCTGAGATAAGCAGCGTCAATGTTAAAATTTCAGCGCTTAAGCGGACTCAGAGAAATGGGGCTGGAATGCATTCGCTGACTGGTTATGCGGGTCGATCGACCGCACGCGCCTTTACGCTTTTGGTAGCACTCATTTCTTTGGCTGGCTGCGGGCCGAACCGCCCGGACTCTTCGGGTCTAAAAGACTTCACCAGTCGCGCGCTCGTCCAACAGAAAGATGGCGTCACGGTGTGGACGAGCGTTTTGACGGATGAGGAGTGTCGCCGCTATTTTGGCGGATCGACTGCGGATGTCGATGTGCAGCCGGTTTGGATACAGATTAAAAACGACAACGATAAACCGCTACGTTATTTGCCTATTTTCACAGATCCTGAGTACTTTGCTCCGCAGGAAGTAGCGCAACGCCTCCATGGTTGGTTCTCGATTGGAACAAACGCGACGATTGATGAGCTATTCGAGAGCAGGGCGGTGGGAAATTATGTTCCGGCCAACCAGACCATTTCAGGATTTCTGTACACGCACGAGGATGGAGGGCTGAAGTTCCTGACTGTCGCACTGATTGGAATCGAGCGGTATTGGCTTTTCCGGTTCATTGTGCCGGTCACTGGCGTTCAATACGCCGTGCAGAGTGTGGACTTCAGCAAGCTATACCCTGCTGGAACAATCGAAGATTTGAGCCTTGATCAACTTCGAAAACAGCTGGAAAACCTGCAGTGTTGTGTCACCAGCAAAACTGGAAAGGCTAATGGTGATCCGCTTAACCTGGTCGTCGTGGGCTACGGCGTAGACGCGATCTTTCCTTTTGTGAGGCGGGGATGGCGTCTGAACGAGCCCGTCGACAAGGCTAGCTCATATCGAATGGCCAAGGCGTTTCTTACCGGCCGGAAATATGACACTGCTCCCGTGAGTCCCCTGTACCTCTTCAACCGGTACCAGGACATTGCTTTGCAAAAAGCACGTAGTTCGATAAGTCAGCGTAACCATCTGAGGCTTTGGCAAGCCCCCTTCACCCTCGAAGGAAAGAATGTCTGGATCGGACAGATCAGCCGTGACATTGGTATTAAGTTGACCACCAAGTCCTGGTCACTCACAACGCATCGCGTGAGTGCCTACGTCGATCAGGAACGCGACTACCTTTTGCAGGACCTGCTGCTGACGGGCTTTGTTGACCGCTTTGGTTACGTCACAGGCGTCGGAGAGTCAACCCCAGAACACGCGCGCATGAATCTTACTGACGATCCCTACTACACGGATGGATTGCGGTTGGTCATCTTTCTAGGGTCCGAGCCTCATGCGCAAGCTCAAATCCAGCCTCTCGATTGGGAGCGTCCTGTCCTCGCGAAATGAGCGAGCGATCGGGACATCTCGCCCAAGGCGACCAAGGAGCGGCCCTTCGGATTGGCCAACAGTGAGGGCAACCATGGAGAGGATGCGAAGGAGTACTACTTCTACCTCGACAGCACCCCGACTCACTTCTACATGAAAAATATCCGCAGGCGGCCTATCCCTATACAGATCCCGTGGAGACCAAACCGCCGCCGCGCATGTAAATCAGATCATGAAGGGTTCCAGCAACGAGAGAACGAGTCTCGGACAGACTGCGCGAACTTCAATTTGAACTTCCCGGAAAACGGAATTACGGTAACTTGCTCGTGCCTGACCCCTCCGGCTAGGGAACTTACCGAAAATCCGGTTTCCGGTAATTTCGCCTCCTTGCTCTGACGCAACGAACTCTGATCGTCCCGGTGCTAATCTGCTTGGTGTAGCTCCTCTTTGAGCTCACTGAGCTATGCAGGGATCGGTTGTTCTGGCGAGGCTCCCGCAGCTTAGGAGAAATAGGAATCCCCCGGAGAAGGAATGTTCATGGTGCACGTGGATCCTGCAGAGTTGATTGATTCTCGACCAAACGACGGCCCCCTAGCACTCTGGCGCAACAAGGTCGTGCTAGGTGTGCATCACGATGGAGTGGGCGCGATGCCCACGGAGTGGAAAATCGTGACCGACCGCCTTGTTCATGACATTCTTTTTGGTTTGATTGAACCCCAAGGATGACCAAGGGCACAGAGTATTGGCTTAGGCAAGACTGGATCCAGGCCACCGCGGCCCAAGGTTGATGAACATTTTTTTCTCTGAGAGGTTGAGCCGATTCAGTTCCTGCTTCGGCACCGGTCCGTAGAGACCGCGGAAAGGTAGCTCGGTTCCCGCCAGCGGATAGTGCACGCAGTCAACGGCAAGCTGGGCATCGAGCCATATGCCTGGCCGGACTGATCAATCTACCGAAAATGCGACTTTTCAGGTGCTTCAGGAGAACACTTCCGATTGCCCGTAACTAGAGCCATTCAGAGGTTCAGGCTTTCACCTGTCACTTTTGCCAGTTGGAGGGGGTTGTACTGTGCCGATAGGCTCCGACCAAGAATCGGAGGCAAAGAATGATGACTCCTGCAACCGTTAGCGCGCAGATTCCGCCGAAGATGAAGATGACCACGGACATTCCGGCGGCCATCACCACGCCGGACAAAGTCGAGACCCGGCTTGGCACGCTCAAATTTTTCGACGGACTGCCGGACAAGGAAACCACGCAGAAGCTTTATGACAACCTCGACTTCCAGCGCGGCCTCGCGGTGGTCCTCAACACCATGCCGACTGCAGGACTCTATGCGACACGTGAGGCCTTCGCGACTATGGGACCGGCCAATCAGACTGTTTTCATCGCTGAGTCGCAAGCGACGGGGTCTTTCGGCCAGGGCATCGGCGTTTACTGATTAAAAGGGAAGATACGCTTCCAGTCGTTCCTCATAGTGGTGAGACAGCAAGGTAACTGCATGGGTAATGTTCCAGCGCTCCTGGCCGAGATCCCAGATGAATTCAAACCCATGGCGGCCATCGGTATAGGCGCCATCATGCTGGTTTTTATCGTGTTGCTGCATGGCTCTGGTCTCCACCTTATGCTCGTGCTTCGGCAGCGCTGGGAGCGGCGCCTTCGTCGAGGGCGGCCATATATTTTCGCAGTATTGCTTCTTTTCGGGTGGTCGGTCTTCCTCATGCTCGCCCTGCATATTGCAGAATTCGCGATCTGGGCGTACGCCCTTCTCTACATGGGTTTGATTGCGCATGCTTACGACGCGCTCTACTTCTGCGCCAACGCCTATACCACCCTCGGCTACGGAAACGTTGACTTGGGCACGCATTGGAGGAACCTCAGCCCGATCGTGGGCATCTCCGGACTGTTTACCATGGCATGGACCACCAGCGCACTCGTAGGTGTCGTGAGCTCACACAGGCAACTCCTCGAACAAATAGAGGACGAGCGCGAAGATGAAATGAAAATGCGCTTCGCCCTGGGAAAAGAGGAATGGGATGCGCTGAGAAAGGAAAGAGACGAAGAACGGTCGGAAAGAGAGAAAGCCAGAACACAGGCTTATGGGGCATCCTTCGTCCAGCAGCGCAAAATCTTGGAGGACGAACGGAAGAAAAACGAGGAACTCCGCAGCGCGTTGAGAGCAGAGATTGAGGACCTTCGCCGTAAAGAGCGCCAGGAGGAAGAAAAACTAGGATCAGGGACGCCCCCGGCTGACCCCCAGCACAAAGAGCCGCAGTAAAAGCAATCCTAATTTGATCAGCAGGCCGGCGATCAGCATGGTTTGAGACCAGCACACGCATACTTCACCCTTTGAGAACACAACGCGATACCCCTGCCGCGGTGGTCGTACTGCAAACGGGTCATTGACCCGGTTGAGCAGGTTGTTACCTTCTTTTATATGAAAAGCTTGGTGCTTGCTGTTGTGTTAACTTCCGCAGCATTCGGTCAAACCACCAAAACCGACATAGCCATCCACTGCGTCTCGTTGCCTGGAGATGTAGTCGGAGGTCAGCTTTGCAGTGCGCTTCGGCTTGCTGTGGCGAGTAGTCCGCGATATGAGGAGGCTGTTAAAAACCCACAAGGATGGCAGCTTAGGCTTGCTACGATGGGGATCGATGACAACAAAGGCACAGCAGTCTCGATGACCCTGGTCTATCACGCGATGTATGTTGTGAATACTGTCCAGGTTTGTGGGGCGTCCGTCATCCCTGATTGCGCTCAGGGCATGCTGTCTGATTCCGATGATCACATAAAGTTGTTTGAAAAGGCGGTCAAAGACCAGGTTGCTAAGCAGCAGATTCCGTAAGGTCTGGATCAATGCCGGTGTCCTTCCCTGACGCCGGAATCACATACGCGAACTTGACCCTCAATCACAAATGCCGCCAGCTGATCACGGCTGACTGTCCCAACCGACCGGTTTCTAAATCGCTATCTGCCTCACGGCATAAGATCGCCGTCGATCTCACATAAGTCCATGGGCAACTGAATCTCCGGGCTATCATCTTCTGCATGCCGCGGTCGACATGTGTATTGTTCCTTGCCGTCATAGTGGGAAACCTCGCACCCCAGGCGCGGGCTCAGACTTGCGGCGCCAATGCGCAAAGCACGATTGCCACGGATCGGCCGCAGATTACAAGTTCGAGTATTGTTGTGCCCTGTGGAAGCCTGCAGTTTGAGAATGGGTTTGCAGAGACCGGCAAATGGAGGCCAACAAACCTTTGATTTCCCCCAGACCTCAGTGCGACTTGGAATCGCCAACAAAACGGAGCTTCGTTTTGGGGTCCCGGACTACTTTTATAATGACGACACTGCGTCCGGATTCGGCGATTTAAGTCTGGGCTTTAAGCGGCAGCTCGGGCCAACACGGGGTGGATTTGACGTATCGCTCATACCGTCCGTGAGCCTTTCCACGGGGGTGACCCT
This sequence comes from uncultured Acidobacteriaceae bacterium, assembly GCA_964609355.1. Classification (GTDB taxonomy): domain Bacteria; phylum Acidobacteriota; class Terriglobia; order Terriglobales; family Acidobacteriaceae; genus PALSA-350. The sequence continues at coordinate 11,069 of CAZSUK010000518.1, forward strand.
GATATCAAGTCATGGCTATGATCCGACCGTCCAACTGCCCTGGTCGCGTTCGCTGACAAAAAATTGGACAGTTGCTGGAATGTTCTCCGTTATGTGGCCCACCGAGGGACCACGGCGAAATTTGACAGGCCAGTCGAGCATATATTTTGACCGGCAACTTACGAAGCCGTGCGATGCCTGGATCGAATACTCCGGCTCCTTTCCCCAACGCGGCGGGCCGCAGAACGTGATCGATTTCGGCACGGGGTATAAGATTACGCCGCATCAACAGCTCGATTTTCATTGGTTCTTTGATCTATCGGCCGCAACGCCCAGTCACTCGATCGGCTTTGGCTATTCTGTCCGCTTCCGGGTGTTTCGAACCAGGTAATAACCTGCGACGGAAAAAATAAGGACATAGAATTCGACAACGTAGAGCGCGGCGATCCGAACTCGGCGATGTAGTGCCCGGAAAACGGGCTATCGGTAAATTGCTTCTGCCTGGCCCCTCCGGATGGGGAAGTTACCGAAAAGCAGACTTTCAAGGCGCTTCGCTTTGACGCGGTCGCATGGCTCGGTTGGGGCGCTGGAATACGACATTGAGGTCGGCAGGGTCGGAACCTGGTTGCGGCTGCCCCTGGACAGTATCGCAAGCTGAGGCAGCCCTGTTGGCCTATAAGCAGAACAGGTTTCCGTGGGAACCGGACTTCGATCAGCCTCGTCAAGGTCGACAACCAGATTTGAGCCAGCCGCCTCCATCGGCATGGTTGTAGTCGACCCGAACGGCTCACGTGTGGCCGGGATAGTGGCTACTCCGTCCCTCAATGTCTCGGCTCAGCGGGCGACCAAAGTGAATCCCATGGTGTCATTGCTTTTTCGGAAATTTAATGAACATGTTCAAAAATAGCTTGCCAATGCCGGTGCTCCGTGGCTAAAGTGATCATGTTCAGTAATTGGCAAGGAGGAGTCAACCATGTATGTGATCGCCTGCTACTTCAGCTATCTCGCCATCAGCATCGCTCTCACCATCTGGGTCGCCCGTACGCTCCACAACGGTGGACGCGTTTTCCTGATCGATGCTTTCAACGGTAATGAGGATCTTGCCGATTCCGTAAACCGTCTGCTTGTCGTCGGCTTCTATCTCATCAACGCTGGCTATATAGCCCTAGCCCTCAAGACCCAGGCGCCACTCAGTACGCTTCGCGAGGCGATCGAATTGGAAAGCACCAAACTCGGCGTGGTTCTGCTCATTCTCGGAGCGATGCACTTCTTCAACATCCTGGTGCTGGCGAAAATGCGCAAGAACTCAACCCGCACCCTTCACGCCTGATGCCGACACGCACCCAACCCGAAAAGAAGCCGCCCCTGCTTAAGTCCGAAGCGACGCGCGCCCGCATCCTCGAATCCGCGCTTGCGACGTTTCGCGAGCGCGGATTCGAGAAGTCCACCATGCGCGAAATCGCGGCAGCTGCCGGAGTCGCCGTCGGCGCTACGTACTATTATTTTGACTCCAAGGAGGCCATTGTCATGGCCTTCTACCAGCGCGCTCAACAGGAAATGGCTCCATCGCTGGACGCGATACTGTCAGAAGCAAAGACGCTCGAGGCTCGCCTCCGAGGCTTGATCACACACAAATTCAAATATTTCTACGCCAATAGGGCTTTGCTCGGCGCCCTTTCGGCTCACGCCGATCCCGCTCACGCGCTTTCCCCTTTCAGCCAGGAAACCGCCGCCATCCGCGAGCAGGACACGGCTTTCTTTGAGCGTGCGGTTGAAGATTCTAAAGTAAAACTTCCCTCCAACATTAGTCCCTATCTCCCGCGTTTACTCTGGCTTTACCAGATGGGCCTCCTCCTCTTCTGGGTTTACGACCATTCACCCAAACAAGCCCGCACCCAAATCCTCTTCGACAAGACTCTCAAGATGATGCTGATTACCCTCCGCCTGGCTGGCCTGCCTTTCCTGCGCCCGATCCACCGGCTCACAGGGGAGTTGCTCGAAATCATCTATGCCAAAAATGACCACCCCAGGATCAAGTGATGATCCACTTTGAAGAAACCACGTTGATCGACGCGCCAATCGACCGCGTGTTCGACCTGTCTCGTAGCATCGAAGTCCATCTGCTTGCCAATATTCATGAAAACGAGCAAGCGTTGGCCGTGGGCGGTTTGACCACTGGCCTGGTCGGTCTCGATGAGCAGGTCACCTGGCGGGCCAAACATTTCGGACTCTGGCACGACCTGACCAGTAAGGCGACCGTAGTGAAGCCTCCCACTCATTTGCAGGTCACCATGGTCGAAGGCATTTTTCGTTCCATGCAGGCCAACCATCTGTTCCGCAGCCTGCCTTCCGGCGCAACCGAGTTGAGGGATACATTCGCAATTGCGGCACCGCTCCCAATCCTCGGACCCATCGCCGAGGCCCTCTTTCTGCGCCGCTACATGATCGCCCTGAACCGCGAACGCAATGCCGTCATTAAGCAACTCGCTGAATCAGACGGTTGGCAACGCTACCTACCCGCGCAGCGAATGGAGCGGCACCCATGAAGGTGGTCATCCCCGGCGGCAGTGGACAAGTTGGCACCATCCTGGCGCGGCATTTCCACCGACAAGGCCATAGCGTGACGGTGCTGAGCCGCAGCCCGCGGCCGGTTCCGTGGCGGGTGGTTCTCTGGGACGCTGAGACGGAGGGCCCGTGGACTGCTGCTCTAGAGCAGAGCGACATTTGCATCAACCTGACTGGACGAAGCGTGGACTGTCGCTATCACGCAGAGAATCGACGTCAAATGTACGACTCGCGCATTGTTTCCACCAGGCTGCTCAACGATGTGATTGCATCGCTGAAACACCCTCCCCGGCTGTGGCTCAACGCCAGCACCGCCACCATTTACCGCCACGCGCTCGACCGGCCTATGGACGAGATGACCGGCGAACTCGGCGGCAACGAGCCAGGCGCTCCCGACACATGGAACTTTTCCATCAAGATCGCGAAAGATTGGGAAGCAGCTTTCTTCGCGGGGCAAACGCCGGGCACGCGCAAGATTGCCATGCGCAGTTCCATGACTTTTGCAGCGGATAGAGGCGGCGTCTTCGATGTTCTCTCGAAGCTGGTTCGGGTTGGGTTTGGCGGCCGGCAAGGATCCGGCGCTCAGTACGTCTCCTGGATCCATGAAGCCGACTTTGTTCGCGCCATCGAATGGCTCATTGCTCGCGAAGCGTTGCGAGGCCCGGTGAACATCTGCTCTCCCAACCCGGTGACAAATCGAGAGTTTCTGCGGGCGCTTCGTGCTGCCTGGGGACAACCTATTGGCTTGCCTGCTTCCGCATGGATGATTGAAATCGGGAGTTTTCTGCTGCGCACCGAGTCTGAGCTTGTGCTCAAAAGTCGTTGGGTCATCCCCACCAAACTTGTGGATGCCGGCTTCACCTTCATTTTTCCAGACTGGCCGGCCGCGGCGCACGAACTGGTTACCCGCCATCGCTGACTGGAACGTTCTGTTTCCCGATGAAGGGCATGGCTTTCGTAAGATACCGAACCGCATCCGCTCCACGGTCGAAGTCACACGCTGGTTCGCCAAGTACCTGGAAGAACCCGAGCAGACCGCAAACAAATGAAAGTCCCGGCTTGAGCGGTGCCGCAGCTTAACCGGTGCTCGTTCGATCGGAACCCGAGCTGCCGACGCTGCTCTTGGCTCGCCGTCGAGCTCCCGTTCAGCCACAGCCAGCAAACAGGCTTCGGAGCCCGTGCGATTCGATGGTCGAGGTCGCCTGAA
>CAZSUK010000519.1:0-4252 GCA_964609355.1 uncultured Acidobacteriaceae bacterium
GCTGGCACAATTCGCCCGAAGTGATGAAGGAGCTGAACCTGGATCCCGGACGGCTGATCATCACGGTCCGCCCTCCGGCTACCTGGGCGCACTATCAGGACCCGCTTTCTGAAGTCCTTTTCAGGGCTTTGGTTGAGCGTCTGCGTGGAGACAGGGACTCGCAGGTCATTGTGCTACCTCGAACCCGTAAACAAGGGGAAGAGCTGAAGAAATCGTACGGTATGCGTTCGGCACCCTTCCGCGTTTCTGACAAATCTGTGGATGCACTTAGCTTGATGGCGCTTTCGGATGCAGTTTTGAGCGGGGGCGGCACCATGGCGCGGGAAGCCGCTATCATTGGAACCCCTGCCTACAGCCTGTTTGCGGGCAAACCAGGGGCAGTGGATGCGGCTCTCGAGCGAGACGGGAAACTGACCATTCTGAGAAAGATTGAAGAGGTGAGAGATCTGCGCTTTGAGAAGAGCTCGCGCAACTTCCGCTTAAACAGCGCGGATGCGCGGACGGGGGAAGTCATCCTGCAGCACATCATCGCCCTGGGAAGCTAAGGACAGCCGCCCGCTATAATCTCTCTTTCGAGAGATGGTGAATGAAGCAAGCAATGGTGAGGCGATTTTTCGGGTTGGTATTCCTGGCGACGAGTGTTTCGCTTGGGGCCCAGGATCAAAGCGCGGGATGGCAGCCGGATCTTACTCGCCTGCAAACCTACACGTCGCACCGGGCATCCAGTGCAGACCCAACCGGCGCCAATGCGGATGCCCGTAGAGTTGAGCCGGGCGCGTCGCTGACGCTGCTGGACACGGACGGCCCGGGCAAGGTTTCGCATATCTGGTTCACCATCGCGAGTGACGAGCCCTACCATCTGAAACGCATTGTGCTGCGCATCTATTGGGATGGCGAGGCTACGCCCAGTGTGGAAGCTCCCATTGGGGACTTCTTTGGCCTGGGCCTGGGCGACTACGTTTCCTGGCAGTCTGAGCTGCTGTCGGTGGGCAGCGAAAACAGCCTGAATTGCTTCTTCCCCATGCCCTTCCAGCGGCATGCCCGAATCACGATTTCGAACGAGGGCAGGCAGCCCGTTGGGAGTTTTTATTACAACATCGACTACCAAACGGATAGCCATCCCCTGCCCCCCGGAACACTGTATTTCCACGCTCAGTATCGGCAGGCGCAGCCCAATCATGGCTGGACCAACACCTGGACAAGCAATGGCGACCCGCTGGTGGACGACAAACGAAATTTGAGTGGCGAAGACAACTACGTTTGGATGGAAGCCAAAGGGAGCGGGCAGTTTGCCGGGGTTACCATGTCTGTCATGCAAAACCAGGACGGCTGGTGGGGCGAAGGGGATGACATGTTCTTCATCGACGACAACGCGACGCCGGCCATTGCGGGCACCGGCTCGGAGGATTACTTCCTGGGCGCGTGGGATTTCGGAGGCAAGCCTTTTTCCTATCAGCTCTACGGCGCGCCCGTCGTTGGTCCGGAACTGGCGGGGAGCAGATCGAGCGTCTACCGTTTTCATTTGGATGCCCCCATCCCCTTCAGAAGGTCTTTCAAGGCCACCATCGAGCATGGAAACGCCAACCATCGCTCGGACAACTACTACTCCGTCGCCTACTGGTATCAATCGGAGCCTCACGCTCCTTTTCCGCCCCTGCCCCCGGTCGACGAGCGGCTGCCAGTGGTGCAACAGGTTGGCGGGCCAGGAAACGCTCACGCTGTAGGCAATTCCGCGAGTCCAGCTGCCAGCCCAGCGCCCCCCAGTCCAGCACCCCCTGCCACTCCGAGGTAGTGGGGGCATAGGGCGCTTTATTTCCGAGAGCCAAATGATCGGGTGCCCCATCCTTCTGCGTTCTTTGCGAAGGGTGTCGCGCTCAAGCGTGTCGAGGACTCATGCGTGCTTGCGTTGGCCGGTAAGTCCTTTGTTTCATGAAGGTGGCCAAACTTTTTAATTATTTATTTGGCCATCTTGCCCCCTTGGCGCTGCTGTCCCCCTTGGGCACTCGTCATCATTTTCCCGCACCGATGAAGCCCGGCTCATTTGCAGTTGCTGCTTTAATTTGAGCTGTACGTAAAGATGCTTTTCAAGGCGGTTTTTACTACAAGCCGGCAGAATTATTTTTTGCCGGCTAGCCTTCCACAATTCCTGGTCTTAACTGCTGCGTATTCCACCCGATTTTTGGTGGTTGAGGGATAAAGGAAAAGACAGAACTTTGAGACCTGGGCCACCCCTTACGCGCCCTTCGCGGATGTATTGACAGGGCGTTGTAAATGTTTTCTCCTGATGCGGTTGAGGGCACGAATGCAACGACGCGATTTTCTGAAAACCAGCGCACTGGCTGGGTCCGCTCTTCTCTTCTCCCGCAAGCTTCCGGCAGCCGATGCCTCTGACCAGGCGCTTATCGAGATCATGCTCGACGAACCTATGGGGACGATCTCACCCTTGATCTATAGCCATTTCACCGAAGAACTGGGCGCAGTCATCTACGACGGCGTGTGGGTCGGGGAGAAGTCGAAGATCCCGAACACCGGGGGCATCCGCACAGCGCTGATCGAGAAGATGCGGCAAATCAAAGCGCCCGCTGTTCGCTGGCCGGGTGGCTGCTTCGCCGATAGTTATGACTGGCGCGATGGCGTGGGCCCGAAAGATAAGCGGCCGCGGCGGACCGACTTCTGGGTCGACGATCCGGACTCAAAGGACCTGCCGAAGAAGGGTTTGCCCAGCTTCGACCCCAACCAATTCGGCACCGATGAGTTTGTACGTTTCTGCAAGCTGTGCGGGGCAGAGCCCTACCTCGCGGCCAATGTACGCAGCCTCAATGCGTACGCATTCGACCAATGGATCGAATATTGCAATTCCCCGGCCGGCAGCACTACCTGGTCTGAAGTGCGAGCGGCAGATGGGTCTCCCGAACCCTACAACGTGCAGTATTGGGGCGTGGGCAACGAGAGCTGGGGCTGCGGCGGTAACTTCACGCCTGAGGAATACGCCAGTGAATATCGGCGTTATCAATCATGGCTACCAAAATACGGGGTTGACCTGAGGTTGATTGCCTCCGGGCCAAACCAGGACGATGTGGACTGGACAACGCGTTTCTTTGAAAACATTTTCACAGCCGACCGCCAAATTGCCCCGCCGTTTGGCTGGTCGATGCACTACTACACGGATCTACCGGAAGCGCTCAAATTCACCGCTGAAGATGTTTATCCGGGCTATGAGCTCGCTGACCGGATGGAGAAGATCATGCTGGACCATTGGACGGCGATGGGCGTCTATGATCGCGACCATCGGGTCAAGCTGGTGGTGGACGAATACGGGCCGTGGTATCGCTTCAGCGATACGAAACTGGATCCCACCCACGTGCTCGGGCAGCAACTAACGGTTCGCGATGCGATCATGACTGCGCTCACACTGGATACATTCAACCGACATCCCGACAAGGTTGGCATAGGAGCCTGTGCCCAGTTGATCAATTGCATCGACTCGCCTTTCCTCTCGCATGAAGATCACTTCATTACGACGCCGGTCTTTCACGTGTTGGATATGTACAAGGGGCACCAGGGTGGGCAGGCGGTGCGGCTGCAGTTCTCCGCGCCCGAGATCTCGTTCCCGCGCAAAGCGATCAAGAAGCAGCTCAGCTCGACTGGGGACGAGGCTATTGTAGGTGGCCCCACCTCGCGGCTATGGGGCTTGAATGGGTCCGCCTCAGTGACCGGGAAAGTGTTGACGCTCACGGTGGTCAACCCGCACCTTACGGAGGCTCGTCCCACACAGATCATGCTGCGAGGGGATGCGAGCGCCGCCTCGGCAGAGGCGGAAGTGTTGGGTGGCGAAGACGTGCACAACCACAACACGTTCGAACAGCCGGATGCAGTCACCACCAGGAAATCCCCGGTGACGGTTTCCGGTAAGGTGGTGCAGTTTACCCTGCCGCCGTCTTCCGTGACGCGATTGACGATTAACATGACCTAGTTGTTGCGGTAACCAGCAAGGAAGGAAGCTGCCTTCCCGGTCAGCCCTGCGAGAATCCGTTTCACAAAAACAACAATGGGTGCCCACATCTGGCGATTAGCGCGAGATGTGCGGCACCCACTATTTGTCTACTGCACGAGTTTCCTAGAAGTGGAACTTCGCTCCTAGTTGCAGGGTGCGCGGATCGTAGGCGGTGGTTACCTGTCCGAAGTTGGCGTCTCCGGAGCTTTGATCGATGTTGTTAAATTCCGTGTGATTGAAAACGTTGAAGAACTCGAA